>CAZHZQ010000068.1:0-12516 GCA_964537235.1 uncultured Actinomycetota bacterium
TTGGTCTTGAGCTCGCCGGACGCCGCGATGTACGGGACGAGCGAGACGTGCACGTAGCAGACGTTCTCGCGCCCCAGCGTGTACCGGATCTGGCGGATCGCCTCGAGGTACGGCAGGCCCTCGATGTCCCCCACCGTCCCACCGACCTCGCTGATGACGACGTCGACGTCCTCGTCCATGGCGATGATCCGCTCCTGGATCTCGTTGGTGATGTGCGGGATCACCTGGACGGTCTTGCCGAGGTAGTCGCCCCGGCGCTCCTTGTTGATCACCGACGACCACACCTGGCCGGAGGTCACCGACGATCCGCGTGACAGGTTCTCGTCGATGAAGCGCTCGTAGTGACCGAGGTCGAGGTCGGTCTCGCCGCCGTCGTCGGTGACGAACACCTCGCCGTGCTCGAACGGGTTCATCGTGCCGGGATCGACGTTGAGGTAGGGGTCGAGCTTCTGGATGATCACCCGCAGGCCGCGAGCCTTCAGGAGACGTCCCAGCGACGCGGCGGTGATGCCCTTCCCGAGTGCGGAGGACACCCCTCCGGTGACGAAGACGTGCTTCGTGCGCCGTCCCGGATGATCGCCGACACGCTCGCCGGGCGGGAGGTTCGGAGAGGTCGTGCCCGAGGGGCCGCCGTCAGGATCAGGTGTGTTCTGGGGGGTGTTCTGGGGCACGTCTGTCGCCACTGCAGGGCCTCCTCGGTGTCCTCGGGGGCCGTCGGCACGCGGCCCACGTCACGGTACCGAGCGCCCGAGACACGTGCGAACATCCTCCACGGACCGCGGTCCCAGACCAGCCCGGAGACCAACTCGACAGGCGGGCGCGGCACGGAGGATCAGGACGGCGCGGCGTCCGGGACCTTGACCTCGATGTGCACGTGGGGCTCGGGGGTCCCCTCCGCGTACCGGTCGATGTGCGACGAGAACGGGAAGACGTTCGGCGTGCCGGCCAGGATCGTGCGGCCGGCCTCCACGCGGTCACCGGGCCGGACCCCGACCTCGGCCACGTGGATCAGCACCACCCGCAGATCCGGGCGGCCGTCCGGGATGATCTCGATCTTCGTGTCGGCGTGCCGTCCGTACAACAGGTAGGGCTCGACCGCACTGACCTGACCGGTGACCACGCTGGCCACCGGTGTGCCCTCGGGCATCACGACGTCCACGGCGGAGGTCGCGGGGTTGGGTCGTCCACGTGACGACAGGACGAGGTAGTCGGGTCCGACGCCGGGGTCGCCGGCGGTGAACTTGGTGGTGTTCTGGTTGTCGACGTTCGTGCCGAGTGGCGTGATCGCCACCGCGTTCGGGAACGACGCCTCGTGGTACCCGATCCGGGTGACCTCCGCTGCCGGCAGGGCCAGCCGCACCTGGTCGACGCCCGCGAACAGCGGGGTCGCGGCCACGGCCGCTCCGGGGACGGAGCCCTCGCCGACGCGTCCACCGGGACCGCTGCCGACCGCCGCGGAGCCGGTGGTCACCGGGTCGGCGAGCTCGCCGTCGGCCGTGGCCCCGGAGGTGCCCAGCGACACCGGTACCGCCAGCGCCGCCCCCACCGCGATCACGAGCAGGACCCGGCGCCACAGGAACGTGTGACGGACCGGGTGGACGCGTACCCGCGGCGCGGGAACGCGGACCTCCGCCGCGGTCGGTGCGGTCTCCACCGGGGTCACCGCCCCGACGCGCGCGATCGCCCCGAGGGGCGTCTGTGCCGTGAAGCTCGAGCTGAAGTCCTTCAGGACGGCGGCATCCGAACGCTCCGGCATGCGTCTCCTGCCCAGGGTCATGAGTCGCCGCGTGCGGTGGCGGCGTTCGTCGGTCGGTCCGCGGCGGAGGCTAGCGAAACCACCCCGCAGGTCCGCGCAACCGCCGCAGCGCGGGCCAGCCCACCGGCATCAGCCCGCCTCGCGACGGGTCGCGGCGTCCTCGAGCAACTCTCGGGCGTGGGCCAGCCCGACCTCGCGCTCTGGTCGGCCGGACAGCATGCGCGCCAGCTCCGCGGCCCGGTCCGCGTCGACCACCTCGCGGACGGTGGTGACCGTCCGGCCGCCGCGGATGCCCTTCTCCACGACGTGGTGCACGTCGGCGAAGGCGGCCAGCTGCGGCAGGTGCGTGACGCAGAGGACCTGCCGTCCGTCGCGGGCCAACCGGGCGAGCTTCTCCCCCACGATCATCGCCGTCCCGCCGCCGATGCCCGCATCCACCTCATCGAAGACGAGCACCTCGGCCTCGTCGACGTCCGCCAGGGCGACCTCGACCGACAGGGCCACACGGGAGCGTTCGCCCCCGGAAGCGGCCTGGGCCAGGGGACGGGACGGTTCACCGGGGTTGGCGGCCAGTTCGAACACCACCTGGTCGGCGCCGTGGGCACGTGGGCGCTCCAGCGCTGCCACGCTGACGGCGAACGTGGCGTGGGGCATCGCCAGATCCCGCAGGTGCCCGTTGACCGCGTCGGCGAGCCGTTCCGCGGCGACGGTCCGCCCCGCGCGCACGTCGGTCGCCAACTCTCCCAACCGTTCGGTGAGCTCCTCGACGCGGTTCTCGAGCTCCGCGGCCCCTTCCTCGGCCTGCTCGAGCTCGGCGAGGCGCTCACGACCGTCGCGCGCGTAGGCCAGCACGGCCTCGATGTCGTCGCCGTACTTGCGTTGCAGGTCGACGATCAGGCGTCGCCGGTGGCGGAGCTCCTCCAGCTGCGCCGGATCGGCGGCCACGTCCTCGGCGTAGTCGCGCAGGACGGTGCGCAGGTCCCGCGCCTCCACCGCCAGGGTCTCGGCACGGTCCCGCAGATCGTCGAGTTCCGCGTCGTGGCCCCCCGCACGGCGCAGCGCCGCCACCGCCAGGCCGAGCGGGGCGCCGGCGCCCTCCTCCCCCAGGGCCTGTCGTGCCTCGGCCGCCGCGAGCGCCAGCTCCTCCGCGTGTTCCAGCCGCTCCAGCTCGGCGTCGATGTCCCCGTCGCGCTCCGGGTCCAGTCCGGCCGCTTCGATCTCCCCGATCTCGTGGCCGAGCCGCTCCTGCTCACGTGCCCGTTCACGAGCCTCGGACGTCAGGGTCTCGAGCCGGGCCGTGGCCGTCGCGAGCTGCTCGTACGTCTCCCGGTAGCTCGCCAGGGTGCGCGCGTGGGGGTCGCCGGCGTACCGGTCCAGCAGCGCCCGCTGCACGTCGGAGCGGGACAGCCGCACGTGCTCGCCCTGCGCGTGGACCTCGACCCGTGCGCCCAACGTGGCCTCGAGCGCCGAGGCCGGTGCGAGTCGGCCACCGATCCGCGCCCGACTGCGGTCACCCGCGTCCCCGGCCGTGACCTCGCGCGACACGACCAGCTCGTCCGCGTCGGCGTCGCACCACCCCTCGGCGACCGCCTCGGGCGGAGGAGGCATCAGGCGCGCGTCGACCGTCGCCTCGGCTGCGCCCGACCGGACCAGGCTGGCGTCCGCTCGTTCGCCCAGGAGCAGCTGCAGGGCCGTCACCAGCATCGTCTTGCCCGCACCGGTCTCGCCGGTGACGACCGTCAGACCCACCGCGGGGCGCAGGGTCACCTCCTCGATGACCCCGAGGCCGCGGATGTGCAGTTCGTCGAGCACGATCTCCCTCTGTCCGTCTCCTGGCCGGTACGTCCGGCTGCCGGTCGCCGTCCCGCTGCCCCGTCACCGCAACCCGAACTTGGCGCGGACCAGACCGTAGAAGTCGTGCGGGTCGACGCGTGCGAGGCGCACCGGCGTGCCGCCCCCGACCACCTGGACCGCGCCCCCCGCCGGCACGGTGACGGGAGGACGTCCGTCGCAGCTGACGATCGCCGGGTCCTGGTCCTCCAGAACCTCGATCCGCACGACCTCGTCCTCGGCGACCACCAGGGTGCGGCCGAAGACGCTGTGGGGCGCGACCGGGGTGACGAGCGTGGCGCGCACTCGGGGCGACAGGATCGGACCCCCCGCCGAGAAGGCGTAGGCCGTCGAGCCGGTCGGTGTGGCGACCACCATGGCATCCGCGGGGACCCGCGCGAACAGCGAGCTGCCGACGTGCACGTCCATGAGCAGCACCCGCTGCCGGGCGGTCTTCTCGACCGAGATCTCGTTCAGCGCCCACCCGGACACCAGCTCGCTGCCGTCCGGGCCGGAAGCCGTGACATCGAGGGTCCCGCGGTCCTCGATCACCCAGTCGCCGGCCGTCACCGCCGCAACCAGTCGATCGAGCTGGTCACGCTCGACCTCCGCCAGAAACCCCAGGCGACCGAGGTTGATGCCCAGAACGGGCACACCGGATCCGCGGCACAGGTGCGCCGCGCGCAGCAGGGTGCCGTCCCCGCCCAGCGAGATCGTCAGGTCGAGCCCCTCCGTGAAGCCCTCCGCGGCGACCACCGGGTCGGGCAGTCGCTCCGGAGGCGTCCCGTCGTGGACCGTGCGCACGTCGATCCCGGCGTCGGACAGCAGCTGGGACGCCTCGACGGCCGCCGTGACGGAGTCCTCCCGGCCGGAGTGCACGACCAGCCCGACCTTCCCGACCTTCACGTTGTGGGCCCCTCCTCCTCGCGATCGTCCTCGAGTGCGGACGTCGCCCCGGACGCGGCTCCGGTCGCGACGTCGGTCGTGACCGCGGTCGACGCGTCGGATGTCGCGGCGGCGATACGCGCCTCCAGGTCCTCGGCCGGGGGTCCCGACCGCAGGTGGACCAGGAACTCGACGTTCCCGGCGGGTCCCTGCAACGGCGACGGCACCACCCCGACGGCACCCCACCCTATCTCCGCCGCCGCCTCCACGACCCCGCGGAGCGCGGTTGCCCACACCTGTGGGTCCCGGACCACCCCGCCGTCCTCGACCGCGTCGGCCGGAGCCTCGAACTGCGGCTTGACGAGGACCACCGCTTCGGCGTCGTCGGCCGCGACCCGTCTGAGGGCCGGCAGGACCGCCCGCAACGAGATGAACGACAGGTCGGCGACCACCAGATCCGGTGGGGCGCCGGGGAGTTCGTCGGGGCGCAGGTCACGGGCGTTCGTGCGCTCGACCACCGTCACCCGCGGATCCTGTCGCACCCGGTGGGCGAGCTGCCCGTAGCCGACGTCGACGGCCGTGACGTGCGCCGCCCGCTCCTGGAGGAGGCAGTCGGTGAACCCGCCCGTCGACGCTCCCGCGTCGAGGGCCCGCCGCCCCGCGGCGGCGACGCCGAAGTGGCGCAGTCCGGCGGCCAGCTTCTCGCCCCCACGGCTGACGTAGGGCCGGGGCGGAGGGTCGACGTTCAGCGCCTGGCCGGGGTGCACCTGCGTGGTGGGCTTCAAGGCCGGCCCCCCGTCCACGGTGACGCGCCCGGCATCGATCACAGACCGCGCCTCCTGCCGATCAGCGACGAGACCACGCCGCACCAACTCGGCGTCGAGGCGTCGTCGCCGAGGGCGGCTCATCCCCTGCCGAGGGCGATCGGGATCGGCGCCACGGCCGTCTCAGACGTCCTCCATCGCCGACAGCTCGGCGACGATCGCCTCGTTGACGTCCGCGAACACCTCCGGGTGCTCGTCCACGGGGCGCTCCTCGATCGATGCCAGCTGTTCGGCCAGCTGCTCGCGTGCTTCCTCGCTGCGGTCGGTCACGTCGGCCCCCTAGCTCGAGGTCTTGTTCGTGGTCTTCTTCGCGTTCTCGTCCGTGGCCTCGTTCGTGGTCCTCGTGGTGTTCGTGCCGCTCTGACTCGCGCTCTGCTCCTGCGCTTCGGCGAGCTGGCGTCGCAGCGCCTTCACCTGTTGCTCGAGACGCTCGACGTCGTTGGTCGTGGCCACCCCCATCGCTTTGATCGCCCGTTTGGTCTCGCCGCGGATCAGGATGATGAGCGCGTCGCGGTTCTCGTTGGACCGTTCGAGCAGGTTCTCGACGAGCTCCTTCGGGTTGCCGGCGGTCTGCCGCTGGTCGAGGACGTTGCGTACGAGCTGCTCGGCCCGCTTGCGGGTCAGATCCGTCAGCCCAACCGCGGCCTCGAAGTACCTGCTCAGGGGATCCTTGGCGGCCACCCGTGCCTCCGTGGCGTCGGCTCGTCACCTCTGGAGACGGAGACTACCAACCAGGTCACCGCGGGAACCGGTACCGCAACAGCAGCTCCCCGTCGTGCTCACGAAGCTCGACCAGTTCGACCTCCCGTGTCCCGTGGTCGACCGCGCCCTCGACGATGCGCCGTCGCGACACCCCCACGACCTGTGGGGTGAGCGTGAGGAACAGCTCGTCGACCAGTCCGAGCCGGATCAGCTCGGCGTTCAGGGTCGGTCCGCCCTCGCACAGCAGGTGTCGCACGCCGTCCTCCCGCAGGCGCCCCATGGCCGCCGTGAGATCCACCTGTCCGTGCCCGACCTGCCGCACGTCGGCGACCTCGCGGAGCGCGGCGACGGCCGACGGATCGGCGTCCTCGATCGTCAGAACGATCGGCCGGCGTGCCGGGTCCGAGAACAACCGGGAGTCGGGGTCGAGCCGGCACGACGCCGTGATGACGATCAGCGGCGGCACCGCGGCCAAGCCCCGCCCCTCACGCCGGTGCCGGCTGTCCTCGGTGGGGCGTGGGGGGCCGTACTGCTCGATGCGGACCGTCTCCGCCCCCACGAGGATCGCGTCGCACCACTCCCGCAACCGCGAGAACGCCACACGGTCCGCCTCCGAACCCAGATCGTCGGTCCGCCCCCGGACCGTCGCCGCCCCGTCCGCAGAGGCCACCATGTCGAGGTAGAGGTGAGGCCGGTCGTCCGGGGGCTCGGGCAGCTCGAGCTCCAGGTACAGGTCGTCCAGGTCCTCCTCGCGGAGGGAGGGGATCAACCGGCGCATGGCGATGGCTCCTGGGCGTCGCGGTGTCCTGCTCGCGGTCTCCTGCGGAGGATGCCACGTCCGTCCGCCGGACCCCGAGAGCCGGGGACCGTCGGATAGGCTGCCCGCCCGCGTCCGCCCGGCGGGCGTCCGCTGCACCAGGAGTCCCGTTGGCCACTGCTGATGAGGTCGAGGCCACCCTCGAACGCCTCATGAAGCGGTTCGACGATCTGGACGACCGCTACCGGTCCATGCTCCCCAGCCGCCGGGTCGTGGAGGCCGCGTTCCACGACATCGACCGGATCTACCACGCGTCGTGGCGGAACGGCGAGCTGTCCGAGCTCCGGGACGGCCCCGCGGACGACGCGGACATCCGGGTCTCGCTGAGCTCGGACGATCTGCTCGAGATGGCAGAGGGACGGCTGCGGTTCCGCAAGGCCTACGCCTCGAACCGCGTGCGCGTCGAAGCGACCATGACCGACCTGCTGCGCCTGCGGAGCGCGCTGCCGTGATCCCACGGCCACCGCACCGGGAGGAGCCGAACCTCGCCGCTGGTCCACAGCCCAGCTGAGGCGCGAGGATGCTGCCGATACGCGACATCAACCCGACCCGCCGGACCCCGGTGGTCACGGTCACGCTGGTGGCGGTCAACGTCGCGGTCTTCGTGCTCTTCAACCTCCAGATGGGTCCTGCGGAGCTGCAGTGCTTCCAGTTCCAGTGGGGGGCGATCCCGTTCGACCTGATGAGCACGTCGCCGATCCCGACGGGGGCGGTCCAGGGGCCGGCGTGCCTCAACGAAGCCGTGGCGGCTCGCACCGAGCTGGCGACGGTGGTGACGTCGATGTTCCTCCACGGCGGCCTGTTCCACCTCGGGTTCAACATGCTGTTCCTGTGGATCTTCGGGAACAACGTCGAGGACCGGCTCGGGCACCTGGTGTTCCTGCTCTTCTACCTGCTCGGCGGCGTCGTGTCCGTGTACGGCTTCGCGGTCCTGAATGCGGAGGTGATCGCCCCGTTGATCGGGGCGTCCGGGGCCGTGGCTGCGGTCCTGGGCGCGTACGCGCTGATGTACCCACGGGCGCGCATCCACACGTACGTGCCCTTCCCGCTGTACCTCCTGGCGGGGATCGTCCCCGGCGCCCGGATCGCCGGGTGGTTCCTGATCTTCGCGATCGTGATCCTGCCGGCCTGGATCGTGCTCGGGTTCTGGTTCGTCACCGAGTGGCTGGCGGTCCAGGAGACCGCCACGACCGGCGTCGCCAACGAGGCGCACGTCGTCGGGTTCGCCGTCGGCCTGCTCGTGGCCCTGGTCCTCGGAGGACGTGACGGCGAGCCCCACCGCCGCGCCACCACCCCCTACTGAGCCCGTGCTCCCTACTGAACCCGTCGGCTGGCAGGATGCCCGTAACCGTCAGCCCGTGGGAAGGAAGGGCCGACCGTGGTCGATCTGGCACCGTTCCGCGGCCTGCGCTATGACGACGACGTCCCCCTGTCGGAGGTGACCGCACCGCCCTACGACGCGATCGACGACGAGCTGGCTGCCGAGCTGCGACGGCGCCACCGCCACAACGTCGTCCGTCTCGAGCGCGCCGTCGGCACGGGGCGAACGGCGGGCTCCGGAACGTCCGGGGCGGGTCCCGGAGCCGGTCTCGACCCCTACGCACGGGTGGCGCGCACCTACCGGGACTGGCTCGACCGTGGGGTCCTGCGTCGTGATCCCGAGCCCTGCCTCTACGTCTACGAGCAGGCGTACGTCGAGGACGGTGAACCGCGCTGTCAGCGAGGGGTGTTGACGGCGCTCCGTCTGCGTCCGTGGGACGCCGGCGAGGTCCTGCCGCACGAGCGGATCCACCGGCCGCCCGTGGAGGACCGCCTGCGCCTGCTCCGGTCGGTGCCGGCCAACACCTCGGCGGTCTTCGGCGTGGCCGAGCGGGAGCCCGACGAGGTCGGTCGCGCGCTCGACGAGGTGATGCGTGGGCCGCCGAGCACTTCCTTCCGCGACCCCGACGGTGTCGAACACCGGATGTGGCCCGCCCGCGAGGGGTCGGTCCACGACGCGGTGGCCTCCGGGTACCGCGAGGTACCGCTGCTGATGGCCGACGGCCACCACCGGTACACGACGGCCCTGGAACACCGGGCCGATCACCCCGAGGTCCCCGGGGCGGACCGGATCCTGACGTACGTCGTCGGCGGTGACGGACCAGTCATCCGGCCGTCCCACCGGATCGTGCAGGCTGACCTCGGGGATGTCCGCGGCCTCCTCGAAGGTGCGGGTCTCGACGTGCGGGAGCTCGTGTCGGCCCCGGGTCCGCCGGCCGCCCCCGACGGAGCTCGGCACATCCTGGAACCGGCCTCCGCCGGACTGCGGGGCGCCGACCGTCCCGCGTTCGTCCTCCTCACGCGGTCTGCGGACGTCAGCGACGGGCCCTCCGTCGTGGCGTCCCTCGTCACGGTCTCCGACGAGCAGCGCACCAGGCGTCTGCGTCCCGCAGCCGACGCGGGCGAGGAGGCTCGGGACCTCGACGCCACCCTCCTGCACGGCGCGCTGCACGAGGTCCTCGGCGTCGACGGCGGTTCCGACCGGATCCGTCTCACGTCGGATGCCGAGGAGGCGCTGCGTGCGGTGGCCGCCACCGAGGCGAGCGCCGCGTTCCTGGTCCGTCCCGTCACCGTCGATCAGGTGCGCCGGGTGGCCGAGGCCGGGGGGCGCATGCCGCCCAAGTCGACCTCGTTCCACCCGAAGCCGCGGACCGGGCTGGTCATCCGCCCCTTACACGCGTGACCTCGGTCGCCACGACCTGCAGGCGGCTGCGTCGCGCACCGCCCGCGTCCCAGAAGTGTCGCTTCAGCCAGCCCTGGACGGTGACCCGGTCGCCCTCGGACAGTCTCGTGGCGCGCGCGACCGTGCGACGCGCCGCCTGGATCGCGTTGCGGGGCCGTCTCTTCTCCGGACCCGGTCCCACGACCACGGGCAGGCTGTCCACCCGGTTGCCCTGGGCCCGTCGGACCACGACCTTCAGGAGGACCAGGACGTCTCCCGACGGCAGGTCCTTGACGTCGGCGTCGGCGCTGAGACGGCCCGTGATGGTGATCTCGTTGCGGTCCTCCACCGTCCCGTCGTTGGTGTTCCCGTCGCTGTTCTCGCTGTTGTTCTCGCTCATCTGCTCATCCGTTCCGCCCCCCTCGCGTTCGAGGTGGGCCGGACGTTAGAGGCGGGGTGCGACAGACCGACCCGCCTAGCATCGAGTTGTCCACACCGCGCCGGAGGACCCCGTGACGGAAGCCCGCACCCAGCCGCTCGAGGACGACGTGATCGCGATCGACACGATGACGGGCGGGATGACGCAGGTCACCGCCGGGTACCTCATCCCCGCACGACGACCGGCGCTCATCGAGTGCGGACCGGCGTTGTCGATCGACCACGTGGTCGCGGGCCTGACCGAGGTCGGCCTCGACCCGGACGACCTCGCCTACCTGATCGTGACCCACATCCACCTCGACCACGCCGGCGGGGCGGGCGACATCGCCGAGGCCTTCCCGACGGCCAAGATCGTGGTCAGCGAGATCGGGGCGCCACACCTCCGCGATCCCGAGAAGTTGAACCGGTCATCCCGGCGGGTGTACGGCGAGGTCATGGACGAGGTGTACGGGGACTGCACGCCGATCGCCGAGGAGCGGCTCATCGGCGTCGAGGACGGCCAGGAGATCGACCTCGGGGGCGGCAGGCACCTCGAGCTGCTCTACACGCCCGGCCACGCCAAGCACCACATCGGTATCTGGGACAGCAGCACCGGGGCGATCTACTCGGGGGACTCGGTCGGGGTGAAGATGCCAGGTATGCACGCCCTGCGCCCCGCGACCCCGCCGCCGGACTTCCACCTGGAGGCGGCCACGTCCTCACTGCGCCGCTACCTCGAACGTGATCCGACCCGCGTCTACCTCGCCCACTACGGCCCCGTGGATCCGCCACGCGAGTCGCTGGAGGACGCGATCGATCGGCTGCACCTGTGGGCGGAGACCGCGGAGGCCGCCTACCAGGAGCACGACGAACTCGACCACGTCACCGAGACGCTCGCCCGGCGGTTCGCGGACGAGGTCGACCCGGGCATGGTCCCCGACGACCCCCATGCCGAGGACCGGGTGCAGCTGCTGTCGGGCTTCCGATCGAACGCCGCAGGGCTGCTGCGGTACTTCCGACGTCGTGACGAGGGGACGTTGACCCCGGTGGGGTAGATCCTCGCGGGCCTGACGCGTCAACGCAGGCGCGACAGCCGCTCGCCCACGTCGTAGAGGTCGTCGTCGAGCTTCGCGATCCGGGCGAACCACCGGCGCGCCTGTTCGGCGGCGCCGCTGCGTTCTGCGAGGTCACCGGCCACGTACCACAGTCGCACCGCGTACTCGGGCACCGGTTCCTCGTCCGCATCGATCTCCTCGAGCAACTGGCGCAGCACGGTGCGGCCCCCCTCGACGTCGTCGCCGTCGGCCAGCGCGCTGGCCCAGACGATGACCCCCTCCGCGAAGCGGTCCATCCCGTCGCGCTCGGGGTCCATGTCCTGGACCACCTCCCCCACCTTGGCCGGTCCACGGTCGGTGGCACGCAGGCAGTCGGCGATGAGGTGGTTCTGGTCCGAACGACCCGACAGGCGCCGGTAGGTCTGCAGCTCCGACAGAGCGGACGCGTAGTCCTCGGCGTGGTACAGCGCGATGCCCAGCGCCTCGCGCACGGCGCTGGAGCGGCCGGCCTCGGACTTCGCCCACCGGAGGTACTTCAACGCGCGGTCGAGATCCCCGTCGGTGAGCGCGTCGCCGGCGATGGTCAGGGCCTTGGCGACCTCGGGGGGAGCCGGGGCCGTGCCCTTCAGTTCCTTCCAGACGGAACCGGGAACGTCCGAGCGGATCCCCTTGGGGATCTCGGGTTTGGGGACGGGTTCGCGTCCGCGCCGCCGGGGCGGCAATGCCCCCTCGGATCGCTTCGCCCGATCGATGCCGGCAGGACGGCGACGCCCGCCGTCGGACCCGCGATCGCGGTCGCGTCCGCTCACGGGACGGTCCTTCCTGAGGCTCGGGTTGGGCTCGGGTTGGGCTCGGGTGGGGGCAGAGGATGAGACGTCCTCGAGGCTACAGGCGCCACCCACGCGCCTGACATGCGATGAGGCCGCCCCGTCGGGGGCGGCCTCATCGAAGTAAGGTTTCCGCAGCGACCTACTCTCCCACGACGTCTCCGTCGCAGTACCATCGGCGCTGGAGGGCTTAACTTCCGGGTTCGGAATGTGACCGGGTGTACCCCCTCCGCAATGGCCACGGAAACACACTTGATCTTCGTGCTTCTGATCTTCGTGTGATCTTCGTGCTTCGTGTTGCGGTTCTTCTGTTGTCATGTCGTCGACCCGGGACCGCTGGTGTCAGCGTCCCAGATGAACTCCATAGCGAGCGCGAGCTACGGCAAGCCCTCGGCCTATTAGTACCGGTCGGCTACGCACGTTGCCGTGCTTCCACCTCCGGCCTATCAACCCTGTGGTCTAGCAGGGGGCCTTACCTGGTTGTACCAGTGGGAGATCCGATCTTGAGACGAGCTTCGCGCTTAGATGCTTTCAGCGCTTATCTCTTCCGCACATAGCAAACGGGCCATGCCCTTGGCAGGACAACCCGCACACCAGAGGTGCGTCCACCCCGGTCCTCTCGTACTAGGGGCAGGCTCTCTCAAATCTCCAACGCGCGCAGCGGATAGGGACCGAACTGTCTCACGACGTTCTGAACCCAGC
>CAZHZQ010000069.1:0-10557 GCA_964537235.1 uncultured Actinomycetota bacterium
ACGAACGGATCGCCCCCACCAACCCGTCAAGCTGCTCCTGTGGCTCCACACCGCCGACGCTACCCGGGAGCCGCCTCCGCGTGCGGGGAGGGCGCAGTCGGGACCACGGCGGGAACGCTTCGCTCCCGCCTCCGCTCTGGTCGGTGTCCGCGTGCGGGGAGGGCGCAGTCGGGACCACGGCGGGAACGCTTCGCTCCCGCCTCCGCTCTGGTCGGCATCGCTGCGCTCGCCTCCCTCGCGAGGGTCCCTTCCGCGCCCTCCCCACCCGCTCCCAGCCGCCAACGGACCGTTCCACGTGGAACACGCCCCGTGCTTCCCTGACTCTCTCGTCCGAGCCCTGCGGCCATTCGCGGTTGTTCCACGTGGAACGAGGCAGGGTTGGGGCGAGCGAGCGCAGCGCAACACGGCTGTCTGAGCCGCAGGAGCGGGGAAGCGGGTCCTCGTGCGACCAACTCACGCCGAGCGGAGCTCACGGCGAGAAGCGGAGCGATGGCGTGCTGGCGGGAGCACGAGGACCCGCGCCCCGCGGGACCGATCGAGCACGCAAAGGGGAGAGCCCCGCCGGAGCGGGGCCCTCGTGGATCGCAGATGGCGCGGGTCAGTCCGCCTGGATGATGACGCGGCGGGTGGGTTCGCGGCCGCGGCTGGACGAGGTGACCCCGCCCTCCTCGGCCACGAGCTGGTGGATCTGCTTGCGCTCCCACACGTCCATCGGCTCGAGGCGCTGGTCCTCTCCGGTGTCGCGCGCGTCGTCGACGGCCTCGCGGGCCTTGTCGATGTACTTCTCGAGCCGGCGGGCCCGGTAGCCCTCGACGTCGATGATCGTGCGTGCGCGGCGCTCGAACTCGCGCTGGAGGGCACAGCGGAGCAGGTCCTGGATCGCGTCGAGGGTCTGACCGCGGCGGCCGATCAGCCGACCGCTGCCGACGTTGATGATCTCGACCTCCGCGCGGTCCTCGTGTATCCGGATCTGGAGATCACCGGGCAGACCCATGCCGTCGAGGATCCCCTCGAGGAAGTCCGCGGCCATCTCCGCTTCCTTGTCGAGCTCCTCGACCGAGATGCCGGTGTCGTCGTCCTCGTCCTCGTCGTCCTCGTCGTCATCCTCCTCGTCGGCTTCGAACACCTGGAGGCTGAGGCGCACCTCGCCGGTGTCGTCGAGGTCCAGCCCGGGGACCCTCAGGTCCACCTCGACCTTCTCCTCATCGGTGTCGCCGAACTGGGCGAGGAGCTTGCGCACCGCATCCTTGATCCCGTCGGCCTTGGCGTTGAGCCGTTTCGTCATCGGTCTTCGTCCTTTCAGCTGGAACGTCCGCGGCGTGGGAGGTGGTCGCTTCGCGACGCGCCACCACTCTTCTTCTCGTCACCGCTCTTCTTCTTGTCCCCGTGCTTCTTGTCCCCGTGCTTCTTGTCCCCGTGCTTCTTGTTGGTCTTGCCGCTTGGGCCTCCGTCGCTGCTCGCACCCCCGGATCCGCTCTTCGAACCGCTCGAGCCCTTCCCCGAACCCTTCTTCGAGCCGCCCGAGGACGCCTTGCGGTCCTTCGTGGAGCGGGCCTTGCCGTTGCCACTGGGATCACCGTCGCCGCCCTCGTGCCGCACCTCGTAGAAGATGATCTGCTGTTGACCGAGCTGCCAGATGTTGGTGGTCACCCAGTACAGGAGCACACCGATCGGCAGGCTCTGGGCCACGAAGCCCAGGAACACCGGCATCGCGTACATCAGCACCTTCTGCTGTGTCGCGGTGTCACCCTGCGTGCGTCCCTGCATCTGCCACTGGGTCAAGAACATGCTCGCGGCCATCGCCACGATCAGGACCCAGCCCCAGATCGAGGCGTTGGCGGCCTGATCCAGCGGGGTGAACACGTAGAAGCTGGTCTCGGCGAAGTCCACGGACATGCCGTTGACCGTCATCTCGTCCACCCGGAGCACGCTGAACAGCGCGAAGAAGATGGGGGCCTGGAGCACGAGAGGCAGGCAACCCGCGGCGGGGTTGACGTTGTGCTCCTTGTAGAGCGCCATCACCTCCTCGTTCATCTTCTGCTTCTGCGACTTGTACTTGTCCGGGTCGCTCTTGAGCATGCTGCGATCGGTCTTGTAACGCGCCTGGATCGCCTTCACCTTCGGCTGGAGCGCTTGCATCTCGCGCATGCTGCGAGTCTGCTTGATGGCGAGCGGGAGCAGCAGCACCCGGATCACGATCGTCAGACCGATGATGGCCCAACCCCAGGCGTGCACACCGAACACAGGTTCGAATACCCCGTGCAGGAGGACGATCCCCTCGCGGATGAGCGTCAGCAGTTGTTCCCAGCCGGGAACCTCGATGGCGACGATCGGGTGCAACGGGTCTCCTTACTCCACGGCGTGCGGGGTGTCCGGCACGGGATCGATCCCCCCGGGGTTCCAGGGGTGACAACGGCTGACACGGCGGAGCGCCAGCCAACCCCCGCGCAGCGCCCCGAAGCGCCCGACGGCCTCGATCGCGTAGTTCGAGCACGAGGGAGCGAACCGGCAGCGTCCTCGACGCACCGGTGCGGTCCAGCGCCACACGCGCAGCAACGACACGAGCACCCACGCGAGCGGCGACCGAGCCGTCGTGGGCGTGCTCGACGTGCTCACATCGTCTCCCTCGTGATGGTCAACTCGTTGGCGCACCGGGTCACGTCCTGTTGGACGGCTCGCAGATCGCTGTCCGCGCACGCCGCTCGGGCGACCAGGACCACATCGACGCCGGAGCGCCACGCGGTCGCGCGGGCAGCTTCCCGGAGCAGACGTTTGGCTCGGTTCCTGCGGACCGCGGTGCCCACCTTCTTGGAGGCGACCACGGCGATCCTGGCTTCGTCGTCCCTTCCGGTCACCCGTGCGTGCACCGCCACCAGATCGCTGGAACACCGGTGGGAGTCGCGGAACACCTCGGAGATGTCCCGGCTCCGTCGCAGAGGTTGCAACGTCCGGAGGCGTCCGCCATCAGGCGGATACCCGCGTGCGGCCCTTCTTGCGGCGCGCCTTGATGATGCGGCGACCGCTCTTGGTGCGCATGCGTGCACGGAAGCCGTGCTTGCGCTTACGGCGACGGTTCTTGGGTTGGAAGGTGCGCTTCATGGTTCCTCTCGCCCTCTGGAGGTTGTGGTTGACACACGGCACGGAGCCGGGGACAGGTAACAGGTCCAGCGTCCCGCACCGGTGATCGGGCGTGCGAGGGCGTCCGGTGGAGTCTACGGAGGACCCCAGGGGGCGGTCAAACCGCGCCGGCTCGCCGGGGCGGTGACGAGGACCGCGTTGGGCATCGGCCAGTGACAGACGTCCCTGCACCGAGTGTGCGCGAAGCGCACGCTGGTGTCCGTACCGGCGTCCACCACGAACTCGGGGTTGATTGTGGACAACTCTTGCGCCTGGTTCGAACCCGCCGCTACGATACCCGTCCGCCCCGTTCCCCGGGCTGACCGTTCTACGGTCCGGAGGTCGGGGCCGCCCCAACGGCGGGGCTCCGGTTGCACGGTGGGACACCCCGCTCGAGACCGGAACACGAACTGGTCGACCAGCACCGGGTGCACGGCGTACCGTGGTGCCGAGCGACCCCGCTAGGTTGACCGCGACGGCACTTCCCCGCCCGACCGATCTGGCCGGGAGACTTCCCCACCGCCGCAAGCGCGGGTACGTGAGATGACGGGAGTAGTGTCTTTTCCACACCTGTGGATAACTCTGTGGACTGTCGGCGGTCTCCGAGGGGCAACCGGGATCGTTCGACGCTCTCCGTCCGGGAACCCGGTCCCCACCCGGGATGACGAACCGAAGGGGCAATACGTTGGCAGGACAAGCCGTGTTCGACCTCGCCTCCCTGTGGGACGAGACCCTCTCCGAAGTCACCGGATCGATCAACTCTCCGGCGCAACGACGCTGGTTGTCGGCCACCCGACCGGTCGGTTTCAGCGACGACACCGTGGTGCTGGCGGCTCCGCACGCCTTCGCCCGGGAGTGGCTGGAGACCCGCTGCGGGGAGCTCTTGCGTGACTCCCTCACGTCGGTCGCTGGAAGACCGATACACGTGGTGATCACGGTGCAACCGAACCCCGCCCCGGTGGACGGTGGCGTCGACGACACCGACGGGACGCCCGACATCCCCAGCGGCGAGTCCGTACCGATCGACACCGCACCTCCCCTCCCCGACGAGGACCCGGAGCGCCCCGAGAGCTCCGATCCCCTGGAATCCACCGACGTGCGTCCGCTGCAGGCGCCGGGCCGCCCCCCCGGCCCGACCGTGCAACTGCCGGACTCCCAGCGTGAGCCGCCCGCCCGAGAGCAGGACGCGGCCCAGCTGAACCCCAAGTACGTGTTCGACCGGTTCGTGATCGGCGCCTCGAACCGCTTCGCCCACGCCGCAGCCTTCGCGGTCGCCGAAGCGCCGGCGCGCGCCTACAACCCGCTGTTCATCTACGGCACCGTCGGTCTGGGCAAGACCCACCTGTTGCACGCCATCGGTCACTACGTGCGGTCCCTGTACCCGCGCCTCCAGGCCCGCTACGTCACGACCGAGCAGTTCACCAACGCCTTCATCAACGCGATCCGCGACGACCAGGTCATCGCCTTCCAGAAGAAGTTCCGCCAGGCGGACGTGCTCCTGATCGACGACATCCAGTTCCTGGAGGGCAAGGAACGCACGCAGGAGGAGTTCTTCCACACGTTCAACGCCCTCCACAACGCCGAGAAGCAGATCGTCATCTCCAGCGACCGACCGCCGAAGGGCATCGCCCGCCTCGAGGATCGGCTGCGCAGCCGCTTCGAGTGGGGGCTGATGACCGACATCCAGCCCCCCGATCTCGAGACGCGCATCGCGATCCTCAAGAAGAAGGCCACCTACGAGAACCTCTCGGTGCCCGGCGACGTCCTCGACCTGATCGCCTCCAAGGTCCAGAGCAACATCCGCGAGCTCGAGGGTGCACTGATCCGCGTCACCGCCTTCGCCAGCCTGCAGCGCACCGAGGTCGACCGTGATCTGGCCGAGATGGTCCTCAAGGACATGTTCCCCAACGAGACCAGCCGCGAGATCGGCCTCCAGCTCATCCAGGACGAGGTCGCCGACTACTTCGACCTCACCATCGAGGACCTCTGCTCGCCCTCACGGACCAAGGACCTCGTGATCGCGAGGCAGATCGCGATGTATCTGATCCGCGAACTCACGGAGCTGTCCCTGCCGAAGATCGGAACCGCGTTCGGCGGCCGCGACCACACCACCGTCATGCACGCGGTCGACAAGATCGCCGGCCTCATGCAGGAACGCCGCGTCATCTACGACCAGGTCCAGGAGCTGACGACCCGTATCCGCAGCCAGGCTCGTACCGCATGACCGGCCTCCGCGAGGCCCCGGTTGTCCACAACGCTGCTGTGGAACGATGTGGGCAAGCTGTGGACCCGGACACCAGACGGTGGACGAGCGACCGGGTTCCGGCTGTGGACGACCCGTGGACAACCGGGGGATCGTCCGGCCTCGTCCGTGGACAGGACGGATCACAACGATGTGAGCTGTGGGCGAACGTCGCCACACCGGCCGAACCCTCCACAGGTCGTCCACTCCCCGATATCCCGCTGACCTGGGACAACACCCGGTTGTCCACACTCTCCACAACCCCTACTACGACTACGGGTTGTATCTATTCCTATCCCATCAACTTCAGACCCTGTGGAACCGTGGACCGCGGTGCCACGATCCGGCTCCCTGATCCGAGGAGTTCCCTGTGAAGCTTCGAGCAGAACGAACCGAGTTCGCGGACGCCATCTCCTGGGCGACGCGCACGGTCGGAGGCCGGGTCACGCTGCCCGCGCTCGCCGGCGTGCTCCTGGTCGCGGAGGAGGGACGACTGACCTGCCGCGCCACCGACCTCGAGATCGCTGCCGAGGTCAGCGTGCCCGTCCAGGTGGAACGGTCCGGTCGGGTGCTGTTGCCCGGCAAGCTGCTCGCCCAGCTGGTCTCAAAGCTGCCCGACGCCCCGGTCGAGATCGACGGCACCGGGGAACGGGTGACGCTGCGCTGCGGGCGGGCGACCTTCGATGTGCGCGCCATGTCGGCGGAGGACTTCCCGGAGCTGCCCGACCCCGACGATGACGCCCCACGGGGGATCGTCAAGGCCGAAGCCTTCGTGAAGCTGGTCGGGCAGGTCGCTCGAGCGGCGTCGACCGACGAGGCGCGTCCGGTGCTGACCGGCGTGAAGCTCGAGGCGTCCGAGGACAAGCTCGTCGCGGCGGCGACCGACAGCTACCGCCTGGCGGTGCGGACCCTGCGCTGGGACCGCGGGGTGGAGGCCCAGGCGCTGGTGCCGGCGCGGGCGCTCTCGGAGGCCGCCAAGGCCGCGGGAGAGGCCGGCGGCGAGGTCACGATCGTGATGGAGGAGGGCCAGGTCTCGTTCCTCTTCGGTGACCGGCGCCTGACGACACGGCTGATCGACGGGTCGTTCCCGGACTACCGGCAGCTGCTCCCGGACGACCACGAGACGTCGGTGACGGTCGAGCGCAGCGTGCTGGTCGAGGCGCTGCAGCGCGTGGCGGTCGTGGCGCTCGGTCAGGCGAACACGCCGATGACGCTGTCGTTCGACGACGGGACGCTCGAACTGACCGCGGGCAACCAGGAGGTCGGCGACGCCAACGAGTCGTTGCCGGTCGAGATCGACGGTGAGGGCCTCGAGATCGCCTTCAACCCGATGTTCTTCCTCACCGGGCTCGAGGCGACGGGCACCGAGGTGGTCCGGATCGAGCTGCGTGACGGACTCAAGCCGGCCGTGGTCAAACCGGTCGGAGACGATCAGGTCGACGACTTCCTCTACCTGCTGATGCCCGTGCGGACGGACTGACCGCGGTGCTCCTGCAGCACCTGGAGCTCACGGACTTCCGCTCGTACGAGCACCTCGATCTCGATCTCGGCCCCGGCGTGACGGTCCTCGTCGGACCCAACGCCCACGGCAAGACCAACATCCTCGAGGCGCTGCACCGCGCGGCCACCGGCGGGTCCCATCGTGTGGCCAACGACACGGCGTTGGTGCGGGCGGGACAGGACGCGGCGTACGTCCGCACGGCCCTCCAGTCCGATGCCGGCCGCCGTCGGACCGTCGAGCTAGAGCTGCGACCGGGGCGCGGCAGCCGGGCCCGCGTGGACGGCCAGGACGTGCGGCGCACCGCGGATGCCGTGGGGATCGTGCGCGTCGTGCTGTTCGCTCCCGAGGACCTGTCGATCGTGCGCGACGACCCGTCGCAGCGACGACGGTTCCTCGACGATCTGCTGAGCCAGCGCCGCCCGGCGTTCGCGGCGACCCGCAGCGAGTACGACCGCATCGTGCGCCAGCGCAACCAGTTGCTGCGGACGCTGCCGTCGCGGTCGTCGGCAGAGGTGCCGGCGACGCTCACGGTGTGGACCGAACAGCTGATCGAGCACGGTGCGACGCTCACGGCCGCGCGGATCGCGGCGGTGCACGCGCTGAGCGGCCCCGCCACCGACTTCTACGGACGCATCGCGGACCGCCCGGAGCCGATCGTCCTGTGCTACCGCTCGTCCGCGGGTTTCGAGGTGGAGGCGGATCCTGACGAGGGGGTGCCGGAGCCGGCCGCGATCGCCGACCGGTTGCGGGCAGCGCTCGAGGAAGTGGCCCAGGACGAACGCGATCGGGGTGTCACGCTGGTCGGTCCGCACCGCGACGATCTGGAGTTGGAGGTACGGGGTCTCCCCGCCAGGGGCTACGCCAGTCACGGCCAGATCTGGTCGCTGGCGTTGGCCCTGCGGTTGGCCACCTACGAGGTCCTCGCCGAGGTCGGCGACCGACCGGTCGTGATGCTGGACGACGTCTTCGCGGAGCTGGACGACGACCGCCGCGAGCGCCTCGCCGAGGCGTGCGATGCCTGGGATCAGGTCCTGGTGACCGCGGCCTCGGAACGAGACGTGCCCCTGCCGGGTCGGATGATCGACGTGCGCAGGGAGGACGACGTCAGCGCCGTCATCCCCCGGTGAGGCCCGGGTCGGCGGTGCCTACGATGGTGCCGCGCGGGACGATCCCGCCTGATGGGGAGCTTCTCCGACGTGACCAGCACGAGCGACGCAGCCGCCGGTGCCGACGACCTCGAGGAGCGTCACCGAGCCACCCTCGAGGAGCTGCAACAGGCCCGGGAGCGGTGGCGCCTGATTCTGCAGACCGCGAACGATGCCTACATCGCGATCGACGTGGACAGCCGGGTCGTCACGTGGAACGACCGCGCGGAGGAGATGTTCGGATGGACCGCCGAGGAGGCGGTGGGACGCCCCTTGACCGAGCTCGTGATCCCCGAACGGTTCCACCAGGCCCACCGGCGGGGGATCGAGCACTACCGGGAGACCGGGGAAGGTCCGGTGCTGTTCGAACGCCTCGAGCTGCCTGCGTGCCATCGGGACGGCCGCGAGCTTCCGATCGAGATCACGATCTGGCCGAGCCCCGACGGCGAGGGTGAGCGCTTCAATGCGTTCCTGCGCGACATCAGCGAACGACGACGCGTGGAACGCGACACCGAGCTGCAGGAGCGGGTCACGGTCGCCGCGAACGCCACGTCGGAGGTGGAGGCGGCACTGCAGACGGCCATCGACGAGGTCTGCCGGACCGTCGGTTGGCCCGTCGGGCACGCCTACCTGCTCGATCCGGAGGACGACGGACGCCTCGTTCCCACCGGGTTGTGGCACCTGAGCGACCCCTCCTTCGAGCCGTTCCGCGAGGTGACCGAGGGGACGGCGTTCCTGGCGGGCAACGGACTGCCGGGGCGGGTGCTCGGCTCGGGCGATCCCGACTGGATCGTCGACGTCGTCGAGGACGACAACTTCCCGCGCTTCGGGGTGGCGGAGGAGGTCGGGCTGCACACGGCGATGGCGTTCCCGGTGCTGTCCGGCGAGCACGTCGAGGCGGTCCTGGAGTTCTACTCGCGTGAGCGGACCGAACCCGACGACCAGATGCTGGAACTGATGGGCAGGATCGGGACGCAGCTCGGGCGCGTCTTCGAACGCCAGCGGTCCAGACATGCGCTGGAAGAGGCGAACGAGGAGCTGCGCGAGGCCAACGAGATGAAGGGCCGGCTGGTGTCGGTCGTCTCGCACGAGCTGCGCTCCCCGCTCACGGCGATCCACGGGTTCGCGGAGCTGCTCCGAGACGACTGGGACGAGACTCCGGACGATGAGAAGCTCGAGATCGTCGACTCGATCGAACGCCAGTCCCGGCGACTGTTCCGCCTGGTGGACGACCTGCTGACCCTCTCGCGGTTGGACACGCACACCGTCGAGGCCAGAGCAGAACCGGTCGAGCTCGGTCCGGTCGTCGAGTCGGTCGCGGCGGATCTCGGCCTGTCGCCGCAGCTGGAGATCGAAGGTCCCCGCGACGCGGCGGCGATGGCCGACCGCGACCACCTCGTGCGCATCCTCGTCAACTTCCTCACCAACGCTCGGCGGTACGGCCGTCCGCCGTTCACGGTCCAGATCCGTCGGGGCGCGGAGGGGAGCCAGGCCCACGTCGACCTGCGGGTGTGCGACACCGGTCCCGGGGTCCCCGAGGAGTTCGTCCCCCGACTGTTCGAGCCGTTCACGCGCGCCAAGGTGACGGAGGGGGAGGGTACCGGCCTCGGCCTGTCCATCGTGCGGGGCCTCGCTGACGCGAACGAGGGATCCGCCTGGTACGAGGACCTCGACCCGGGAGCCTCCTTCGTGGTGCGACTGCCGGCGGCCGAAGGATGAGCGAACCTCGAGAACCCGAGGACGAGGGCGACCTCGTCAAGACCGACGAGGACACGCTCGAGGTCCGTCGCCGCCCCGATCGGCTGGGTGACGTGATGTCCGAGCTCGTCGAACGGCGCCACTGGCGCGACCGGCTCGAGGGGGCCGGCATCTTCCGCGTCTGGGAGGACGTGGTCGGCGAGGACCTGGCCGGCCGCTGCGAACCGGTCAAGCTCGTGGGTGGGCGCCTGGTCGTCAGAGCGGAGAACCCGGCGTGGGCGACCCAGGTCCGGTACCTGACGACCACGATCATGGAGCGGGCCAACGAGGCCCTGCGCCCCGGCCTCGTGCAACGGGTCGACGTCGTGGTCGGCGATCTCCGCCGGGACGCGCAGCAGGACACGCCAGAGGACCCGTAGCAGCCCCTCCGCGGCTGTCCACAGGTTGCGCCGCCATCCGGGCTGGGAGGGCCTCTTCTGGTAGCCTGGAAGATGACGTAACCGGCCTCCTACGAGGCCCCCAGGATCCTCAGCAGGATCTCCTGAGTCGATGATGAGTCGATGACGAGTCGATCACGAGTCGACCCCGATCCGGACCTCCCTCCTGCGCGGCAGCGTGGACGAGAGCAGCCGGGGCGCGCGGGTTCACGACGAACGAGAGGAACGGCAGCTTGGCGAGCAGCGCAGCGGCCCCGGATCCGGCACAGAAGCATCGGGCAGACGCATCCACAGATGCATCCACAGAAGCGCCCACAGAAGCGCCCACAGAAGCGCCCACAGAAGCGTCCCCGGAAGCGCCTCCAGAGGCACCTGAGGAACGCCTCGCCAACCTGACTCCGTACACCGCGGAGAACA
>CAZHZQ010000069.1:10657-12411 GCA_964537235.1 uncultured Actinomycetota bacterium
CCAGAGGCACCTGAGGAACGCCTCGCCAACCTGACTCCGTACACCGCGGAGAACATCACCGTCCTCGAGGGTCTCGAGGCGGTCCAGCGCCGTCCCGGCATGTACATCGGCTCGACCGGAGCCCGTGGTCTGCACCACCTGATCTGGGAGGTCGTGGACAACTCGGTCGACGAGGCCCTGGCCGACCGCTGTTCCCAGATCGACGTCACGCTCCTGGCCGACGGGGGCGTGCGCGTGTCCGACGACGGCTCCGGCATCCCCGTCGACACCCACCGCGAGGAGAACCGTTCGGCGCTCGAGGTGGTGCTGACCGTCCTGCACGCGGGCGGGAAGTTCGACAAGCAGGCCTACGCGGTCTCCGGCGGGCTGCACGGCGTCGGCATCTCGGTCGTGAACGCCCTCGCGCAGCGGCTGGTCGCCGAGATCCGCCGCGAGGGCAAGCTGTGGCGCCAGGAGTACGTGCGCGGCATCCCGCAGGGTCCGGTCGAGCCGATCGCCGACGCCGAGGAGACCGGGACCACGATCACGTTCTGGCCCGACCCCCAGATCTTCGAGTCGGTCGAGTTCTCCGCGGACACGATCGTGCGCCGGTTGCGCGACACCGCGTTCCTGACCGCCGGTCTCCGGATCGTGTTCACCGACCAGCGCATCACCCCCGAGCACCCCGAGCCCACGGTCGACGAGTTCCACGCCCCCGGGGGGCTGAAGGACTTCGTCGACCACATCCGCACCACCAAGGCCAAGGAGGGTCTGCACGACCCGGTCCACTTCGAGGACGAGGAGGAGGGCGAGCAGGGCGCGCAGTCCGTCGAGGTCGCCCTGCAGTGGATCAACGACTACAACGACACGATCCTGTCGTTCTGCAACACGATCAACACGCACGAGGGCGGTACCCACGACGAGGGCTTCCGCACCGCGGTCACCTCGGTCGTCAACCGGTACGCCAAGCAGCACAACCTCCTGCGCGCCAAGGAGGTCGACTCGCTGTCCGGCGACGACCTGCGCGAAGGCCTGGTCGCGATCGTGTCGGCGAAGGTCGGCGACCCGCAGTTCGAGGGTCAGACCAAGACCAAGCTCGGCAACACCGAGGTCAAGGGCTTCGTCCAGACCGTCACCTACGCCAAGCTGTCCGAGTGGCTCGAGCAGCACCCGACCGAGGCCAAGCGGATCGTCGCGAAGGCCGAGGCCGCCGCCCAGTCACGCATCGCGGCACGCAAGGCCCGCGATCTCACCCGCCGCAAGAGCCTCCTCGAGAACACCTCGCTGCCCGGCAAGCTGTCGGACTGCTCGTCGAGGGACCCCTCCGAGTCGGAGCTGTTCATCGTCGAGGGGGACTCCGCCGGTGGGTCGGCCAAGTCGGCACGGGACCCGCGGACGCAGGCGATCCTGCCGATCCGAGGCAAGATCCTCAACGTCGAGAAGGCGCGGCTCGCCAGGATCCTCAACAACAACGAGGTGCAGGCGCTGATCACCGCGATGGGGACGGGCATCGGCGAGGAGTTCGACGTCGACAAGGCCCGGTACCACAAGCTGATCCTGATGGCCGACGCCGACGTCGACGGTGCGCACATCCGCACGCTGCTGTTGACGTTCGTGTTCCGCTACATGCGTGAGCTGGTCGATGCCGGGTTCGTGTACATCGCGATGCCGCCGCTGTACCAGATCAAGCACCCGTCACGGCGGAACCAGGTCTACTACGCGTACACCGATCCCGAGCGCGACCGGATCCTCGAGGAGCTCCCCCAGGACCGCAA
>CAZHZQ010000070.1:0-12367 GCA_964537235.1 uncultured Actinomycetota bacterium
ACCCACGATGTGCGGACGGGCGGGGCGCGGCGCTTGCGAGATACCGGTCGGTATGTGGATACTTGTTGGTATCTGAGATCCCGAGATCAGGATCCCTGTGCGACGCACCCGCGAACAACGCCGCGCCGAGACGCGTCGCCGCCTGCTGAACGCCGCCACCGTCGTGTTCGCCCAGCGCGGGTACCACGGGGCGACGCTCGACGAGATCGCCGAGGAGGCCGGCTTCACGAAAGGGGCGGTGTACTCGAACTTCGACGGCAAGGAGGACCTGTTCCTCAACCTCCTCGAGGAGCACATCCAGGACCGCATCGTGGAGGTCCGGGCCGCGTTCGACGGGATCGACGACCTCGACGACGTCCGCGACGGCGGGCGGGTCCTCGCGGAGCAGGTGGCCGGCGACCGCGAGCTGTGGTTCCTGTTCTTCGAGTTCTGGGGGTACGCCGCCCGTGACGAGGGGCTCCGCGGCCGTCTGTCCGGTCTGTACCGGCGTTGGCGCCGCGAGGTCGGCGACATCGTCGCGCGGCAGTTCGAGCGCTTGGAGCTCCCACTGCCCGGTCCTCCCGAGGAGGTCGCCGCGACCGCCATCGCGATGGCCGAGGGCCTGGCCCTGCAACGGCTGATCGATCCCGACCTGGTGACGCCGGGGCAGTACGGCGACGCCTTCGCCGTCCTGGCCGCGGGGACCGCCGTCGCCGGCCTGGGGCTGGACCTCGACGTCCTGCGCCCGGAGGCCGGCTCGTGAACCGGATCGCGCGCTTCTCGACGAGGTGGTGGTGGGCGGTGCTGGCCGTCTGGATCGCCGGTACGGCCGCGCTGACCCTGGCCGCCCCGCCGTTCAAGGAGGTCGCCACCTTCGACGAGGGCGCGTTCCTCCCGGAGGACGCGGACGCGATCCAGGGCGGGATGCTGCTGGAGGAGGCCTGGCCCGACGACAACTTCACCCGGACGGCGACCCTCGCCCTGATCCGCGAGGACGGCGAGCTCACGGACGCCGACCACGACCACGCGCGCCAACTCGTCGAGTGGGTGCGCTCCGACGCGGCGCCCGACGTCTTCGGGGCGGTCACGACCCACCTCGACCGACCCGAACTCGCCGACTCGCTCGTGTCCGAGGACGGCCAGGCGATGCTGGTCGTGATCGGGATGGAGGCCTCCCCGTTCACGCCCCGTGCGAACGAGGCCGTGGAGACGCTGCGGGCACACGCCGAGGAGGACACCTCGCCGGAGGGCCTCGACGTCCACGTGACCGGCACGGCCGCGGTCGCCGCCGACCAGTCCGAAGCGATCGACGCCAGCGTGCAGCGCGCCCACCTGATCACGCTCCTGCTCATCGTGCTGATCCTGCTGTACGTGTTCCGCTCCCCCGTCGCCCCGCTCGTGCCGCTGGCGACGATCGGTGCGGCCTACCTGACGTCGCTGGCGGTCGTGTCGCTGCTGGCGCAGAACGCCGGGCTCGACGTGTCGTCGCTGTACGAGACCTTCAGCATCGTGATCGTGTTCGGGGCCGGGACCGACTACTGCCTCCTGCTGGTCTCGCGCTACCACCAGGAGCTCCTGCAGGCCGGTGACGAGGGCTACGAACGCACGCCCGAGCTGCGTCGCCGCACCCTGGTGGCGACGGTCGGGGTGCTCGGAGCGGTGATCGCGTCGGCCGCCACCACCGTCATCGTCGGGTTCAGCGCCCAGGGGATCGCCGAGTTCGGCCTGTACCGCACCATGGGACCGGCGATGGCGATCGCGATCGCGGTCACGCTGGCGGCGGCCCTGACGCTGGCGCCCGCGCTGATGCGGATGTTCGGGCGGAGCCTGTTCTGGCCGCACCGCGGGGCGCGGACCCACCACAACGCCGAGGACCTGCTGCTGGTCGAACAGGACGGCCGGGTCGCGGCGCCCGAGCGTGACCCCGCGGAGGTCCGCTGATGTTGGAGCGCCTCCGGTGGCTCGACGACGCCGCCCTCGCCGAGTGGCGGCGCTTCCGCCGGTCCGAGACGGCCTGGCACTGGGTCTCTGACCTGGTGGTTCGACGTCCGGCGCAGATCCTGGTCGCGACGCTGCTGGTCCTGTCGGTACCGCTGCTGGCCCTCCCCGGGCTGCAGCTGTCCCACGACGAGCTGGCGGATCTGCCGGCCGGCGCGCCGTCCGTCCAGGGCTTCGACGCCGTCAGCGAGCACATCCCACCCGGCGAGCTCGGACCGATCATCCTCGTGATCGACGGTGGGGATGCCGAGGTGTGGGAGCCGGAGGCCTTCTACGCGCTCGGGCTGCTGTCCGAGAACCTCAAGAAGGTCGAGGGCGTCACGACCGTCCGGTCCGTCGCGATGCCCACGAACGGACGCCCACCGGAGGACGTGTCCGGTGCGGCGGCCGACCGCCAGATCACCTCGCTCACGTCGCAGCTGTCGGAGGCCGCGGACGGAGCCCGGCGGATCGCCGACGGCGTCGGGCAGCTCGAGGCCGGGCTCGGCGAGATCGACCGGCGGCTGCCCGAGCTGCTGGACGGCCTCCAGCGGGCCCGGGACGGGTCGGGGCAGATCGCGGACGGGGCGCGCGAGGCGATCGACGGCGTCGGTCAGCTGCGTGCCGGGGTCGGTCGGGCACGCGACGGCGTCGGCCGTCTGCGCGACGGGCTGGCTGAGCTGCGGTCCGGGCTGGAGGAGGCCCGGGACGGGACGGTGACGCTCCGCGACGAGGTGGCCGAGCCCACCGAGGACGCGCTGGTCGCCGGGTACGACGCGCTGTTCTCGATGAGCGTGGGACGCACCGACCCGATGTACGAACCGGCGATCGAGAACGTCGGCGAGGCCTACGCCCGCGTCACCGGCGAGTACCCGCCCGGCCACCCGCAGGCGGGACAGCCCGTCCGCGAGGGCTACGAGGGACTGCCCGAGGCGCTGGACCGGCTGGCGGACGGTCTCGGCGAGGCCGTGGACGGCGTCGACCGGCTCGACCAGGGGCTCGCGGAGCTCGACAGCGGGCTGGGGCGGATCGACGGGGGCCTCGCCGAGCTGGAACAGGGGCTCGAGCGGCTGGCCGACGGGGCGGGACGTCTCGAGGACGGCCTCGGGGAGGCGGTGGGCGGCGTCCAGCGCCTCATGGCCGGCATCGACGAGGCGCTGCAGGGGATCCGCAACCAGCTCCTGCCGGGCACCCGGCGCCTCGCCGACGGTCTGCAGCAGGGCGTGGAGCGGATCCGGTCCGCGGATCTGGGCGCGCTGCTGCCCGGTGGGGGCGCGGGCCCGTTCACCATCACCGCCGGGATCCTGGAGGCGATGCCGGACGTCAAGGACCAGCTGGACTTGTTCGTCAGCGAGGACGGCTCCAAGACCCGGGTGTTCATCGGGATGGAGTCGCCGCCGTTCGACCGTTCGTCGATCGACACGGTCCCCGAGATCCAGCGGATCACCGAGCGCAGCCTCCACGGGTCGCCCCTGGAGGACGCCCGGGTCCTGCCGACCGGCACGGCCGCGTTCTTCGACGACGTGGACGACATCTCGTCGCGGGACTTCCGGCTGATCATCGTCGCCGTGATCGTGGGCATCTTCCTCGTCCTGGCCCTGCTGCTGCGGTCGTTGGTCGCGCCCCTGTACATGGTCGCCAGCGTGCTGCTGTCCTTCGGGGTCGCCCTGGGGATCACGACGTTCGTGTTTCAGGATGTGCTCGGGGCCGAGGGCCTGGCCTGGTGGCTGCCGTCGTTCCTGTTCGTGCTGCTGGTCGCGCTGGGTGTCGACTACAACATCTTCCTCATGAGCCGCGTCCGCGAGGAGGCGGGGCGCCGCCCCACCGACCAGGCGGTGGCCACCGGACTGCGGTTGACCGGCGGCGTCATCACCTCGGCCGGGCTGATCCTCGCGGGGACCTTCGCGGCGTTGATGGCCGCGCCCCTGCGGTCCCTGGCCCAGATGGGCTTCGCCGTCACCGTCGGGATCCTGCTCGACACCTTCGTCGTCCGCACGTTCCTGGTGCCGTCGCTCGCGGTGCTGCTGGGGCGCTGGAACTGGTGGCCGTCCGCCCGGTTCCGCGCCGAGCCCTCCTGAAAGTCCGGGATCGTGAACACATCCGGCAACATCTTGCCGCAGGTGTTCACGATCGCGGGGGTCGCAGGGTGATCCAGATCCAGCCGTCCCGCTCCTCGGCGGGGTGCACCGGCAGTTGGATGTCCTGGTCGTCACCCGGATGGACGTTCTCGCCGGTGTGCGGGTCGTAGGCGTAGCGGTGGTGCGGGCAGACGATGCAGCCGTCCTCCACATCGCCGAACGTGAGCGGCTGGCCCTGGTGGGGACACGCCGTGGCGAAGGCGACCACCTCGCCGTCGGGGAGGCGCGTCACCAGCACCCGACGCCCCGACACGTCCACCGAGACGAACGCGCCCCGGGTGACACGCTCGGCGCGGACGGCCCGAACCGGTCCCGTCACAGGTGCTGGTTCATCGGTGCTGGATCACGGGTGCTGGATCATCGCTGCTTCGTCACGCGTCGTCGGGGAGCGGGCT
Source organism: uncultured Actinomycetota bacterium (assembly GCA_964537235.1). GTDB lineage: Bacteria > Actinomycetota > Nitriliruptoria > Nitriliruptorales > JAHWKO01 > CAZHZQ01. The sequence continues at coordinate 4,490 of CAZHZQ010000070.1, forward strand.
GGATGCCTCCATGAACGCATCCTGCCATCCGGCGAGGACCGCCGCGACGTCCGGGGAGGCGATCCGGAGGGTCGCGCGGACCTCGTCGTCGACCGCTCCCCGCGACACGGCGATGTGCTCGGCCAGGATGCCGGTCCCCTGCTCCCAGCGTGCTTCGACCAGGTCGTGGGCCACGTCGGGACCGACGTCGAGGACGAGGCGGGCGCGGGACGGGTCGGCGGCCGCCAGGTCGACGAGCCAGTTGACGATCCGCGCGGCCTGGTCGGGACCGACGACGCGGAACGTCACCGAGTGGGCGGTCACCTGCGCCCGACCGGCGACGAACGCCAGGATCTCTCGCGTGCCACCCGTGAGGTGCTGGGCGGCCTGCTCGTGACCGCGCTGGCGCTGGGGCGCGTGCTGATCGGGCTCGGGCAGCGGCAACCGTCGCACCTGCGCCCCGCCCGCCCCACCCGAGCTGCCGGCCGCACGCGCGCGACGGCGCTCGGCACGCGGGCCGACCGTCCGGCACCAGGCGGTGACGAGCTGCTCATCGACCTCGAGCAGGCCGGCGATCTCGGACACGTCACGACCGGCCCGTCGCAGGGCCCGTGCCCGGGCAGGCCGGGGGTCGAACGGGTCCGGGTCATCCACCCGGTCCGGACGCCCCACCCGATCCGGACGCCCCGCCCCGTCCGGGTCGGACACGGCGGCCTCGTCCGGTTCGGGCACGACGGACAGTTCGGGCAGCGAGGCCGGCGCGACCGTGCGCCGAGCGCGCGCGGTCAGGGCGTACGGGACCGGGTCATCGGTCCCCTCGAAGGGCAGCGCCGGTTGGTTCGGTGGCTGATCCGGCGTCTCACGGTGCGCACCGTCGCGCGCACCGTCGCGCCGACCGTGGCGCGCACCGTCGCGATCACGGTCCGCAGCCTGACGGTCCGGAGCCTGCTCTGACGACCCGTCTGGCGCTTCGCCGGGTGCCACGTCGCCTCCGTTCGGATCGGGTTCGGATCGGGTGCGATCCGGTCGTGCTCCACGCCCCAGACGATAACCAGAGGGTGTGACATCGCGGCGGGGCCACTAGTCTCCCCGCGTCCGAACTGACGCTCCGGTGTCGACCGGACGGCCCGTACCCGGTTCGGGAGCCACACGGGGAGCCACGGCATGACCACCACGGCATGACCACCACGACCTCCGGCAACCTCACCCGCGCGGAGGCCGGTGAGCGCGCACGACTGCTCGACGTCCAGCGGTACGACGTGCACCTGGACCTCACGTCCGACGACGACTTCCGGACCGAGACGACGATCACGTTCTCATGCCGTGAGCCGGGGGCTTCGACGTTCGTCGACCTGTCCGCGCTGGCGGTGCACGAGATCGAGCTGAACGGGCGGTCCCTGGACCCCGACGAGCACGTGGCGCCCACCCGCATCCGCGTCTCCGACCTCGCCGCGGACAACGAGCTCAGGGTCGTGGCCACCGGCGAGTACCAGCACGGTGGCGCGGGCCTCCATCGCGCCGTCGACCCGGTGGACGACGCGGTCTACCTGCACACCCAGTTCGAGCCGTTCGACGCCCACCTGGTCTTCGCCTGTTTCGACCAACCCGACCTGAAGGCCCGCACGACCGTCAGCGTCGATGCGCCCGCGGACTGGCTCGTCGTGTCGAACACGGACGCCGAGGTCGACGGGCACGACGCCGGCGACGGCCACTGGGAGTTCGGCCAGACCCCGCCGCTGTCCACCTACCTGGTGGCGGTCGTCGCCGGTCCGTACCACCGCTGGATCGACGAGCACGCGGGGATCCCGCTCGGCGTGTACTGCCGCGAGTCGATGGCCGAGCACGTGGACCTCGACGAGATCTGGATGATCACCCGGCAGGGGCTGGACCTCTTCAACAAGGTCTTCGACTACCCGTACCCCTTCGCCAAGTACGACCAGCTGTTCGTCCCCGAGTTCAACTTCGGGGCGATGGAGAACCCCGGCTGCGTCACGTTCACGGAGCGCTACCTGTTCCGCGGACAGGTCACCGAGTCCGAACGGGAGTCCCGCGCCAACACGATCCTGCACGAGATGGCCCACATGTGGTTCGGCGACCTCGTCACGATGCGGTGGTGGGACGACCTCTGGCTGAACGAGAGCTTCGCCACGTTCATGGCGACCCTTGGCCTCGAGCGTGCCACCCGGTTCACCGACTCCTGGGTCACCTTCGAGGACGAGGAGAAGACCTGGGCGCGCTACCAGGACCAGCTGCCCACCACCCACCCGATCTCGACCGACGCGGCCGACCTCGACGCGGTCCACCAGAACTTCGACGGCATCACCTACGCGAAGGGCGCCTCGGTCCTGCGCCAACTCGTCGCCTGGGTCGGTGAGGAGGCGTTCCTCGCCGGCGTGCGCAGCTACTTCAAGCGCTTCGCGTACGGCAACGCCGAGCTCGGGGACCTGCTGGCCGAGCTCGAGACGTCGTCGGGGCGCGACGACCTCGAGGCGTGGGCCGAGGAGTGGTTGCAGACCGCCGGCATCAACACGATCGGGGTGCGGCCACAGACGACGGACGGCGTGTACCGCCGGCTCACGATCGAGCAGGACGCCACCGACGAGCACCCGACCCTGCGCTCGCACCGCCTGGGGGTCGCCCTGTTCGACCTGGAGGAGGACCGACTCCGCTGCCGACGCGAGGTCCAGCTCGACGTCAGCGGACCGGCCACCGGCGTCACGGAGCTCGAGGGCGAACCGGTCGCGGACCTCATCCTCCCCAACGACGGCGACCTCACCTTCTGCAAGCTGCACCTGGACCGCCGGTCCCTGATGACCGTCGAACAGCACCTGCGGCTGCTGGACGACCCGCTGGCCCGCAGCCTGTGCTGGGGCGCGGCGTGGGAGATGGTCCGGGACGCCGCGATGCCGGCGCGACGGTACGTCGCGATGGTCCGTCGCAACGTCCTCAACGAACCGGACGTCGGTGTCCTGCGGACGATCCTCGCGACCGCGCGCACCGCCGCCGAGTTCTACGGCGATCCCGACCACGCCCCGACCCTGCTGCGCACCCTGGCCGACGAGGCACGCGGGTGGATGACCGCGGCGGCACCGGGCAGCGACGTCCAGCTCACCTGGGCCCGACACTGGATCGCGGTGTCCCGGCAGGGAAAACACGTCGAGGAGGTCCGCGCCCTGCTCGACGGGCAGGTGCCGGTCGAGGGGCTGTCCGTCGACACCGACCTGCGGTGGCGGATCGTCAAGGCCCTCGCCGGCATCGGGGCGGTCGGCGGGGACGTGATCACCGCCGAGCACGAGCGCGACCCCACCGACCTCGGCGAGCGTCACGCGGCCTACGCACGGACCGCGCTGCCCGATCCCGACGCGAAGGCGGCGGCCTGGGACCGGATCGTCGGCGATCCCGACATCAGCCACAGCCTCATGAAGGCGATCATGGGCGGCTTCTCCCGACACGACCAGGCCGACCTGGTGCGCCCCTACGTCGAGCCGTACTTCGCGTACCTGGCGCCGATGTTCGAGGAGCGCCAGCTGGAGGTGGCCCTGGCCTACGGGCACCGGATGTACCCGACGGTCGTGGTGGACGAGGACGTCGTGGAACGGACGGACAGGTACCTGGGGTCCGGTGATGCGGGACCATCGATCCGGCGGGTCCTGCTCGAGGAGCGCGACAGCGTGCTGCGGGCGCTGCGGACCCGACAGACCGACCGGGAGGCACGGACGTGAGCGACGAGGAAGCACGCGCGGGACGGGATCCCTCCGACGAGGACTTCGCCGAGGCCTGGGAGCACGGCGACGAGCTGGACGTCGGGGCGGACACCTCCCGCTTCGAGGCGTTCAAGAACGACGACACCGCCGAGCTGCTGCGTCGTCAGATCCACGACGACGACCATGCCCCCGACGATCCACCCGACGCCCACGCCCAGCCGGACCCCTCCGGCGGCCTGAACACCGCCGTCATCGTCGGGGTGCTGCTGGCGGTCTTCGCGGTCGTGGTGGTGCTCTCCCTCCTCAACTGACCCCCACAGCCCACCGTCGAGTGGCAGCTCGGTCGCAGATCCGCAACCAAGCTGCCACTCGACGGGGGAACTAGCCTTCGAGGAGGTAGTCGGCGAGCATCTCGGCGTACGCCGGATGGCGCAGCTTGGCGAGGGCCTTCGACTCGATCTGGCGGATCCGCTCACGCGTGAGTCCGACCGCCGCCCCGACCTCCTCGAGAGTGTGCACGACCCCGTCCTCCAGACCGAAGCGCATCTGGATCACCGTCCTCTCGCGCGGCTTGAGCTCCTCGAGGACCGCGGACAGGTGCTGCTGCAGCAGCAGGTAGGCCGCGGCCTCCAGCGGGACGGTCGCCCGGGTGTCCTCGACCAGGTCACCGAACGCCCCGCTGCCGTCCTCGTCGCCGATCGGCGCATCCAGGGACGCCGGGTCCACGTCGAGGCGGTCCAGCTCCTCCAACCTCTCGACGGGGAGCTCGACCGCGGCGGCGACCTCCTCGCGGGTGGGTTCGCGACCGAGCTTCTGGACCAGCTCGCGCTCGACCCGCGCGATCTTGTTCATCACCTCGACGAGGTGGACCGGGACGCGGATCAACCGTGACTGGTCGGCGATCCCCCGGCTGATCATCTGGCGGATCCACCACGTCGCGTAGGTCGAGAACTTGTAGCCGCGCCGGTAGTCGAACTTCTCGACCGCCCGCATCAGCCCGAGGTTGCCCTCCTGCAACAGGTCGGGGAACAGCATGCCGCGCCCCACGTACCGCTTGGCGATCGACACGACCAGACGCAGGTTCGCCTCGAGCATCCGCTGCCGGCAGCGCTCGCCGTCACGTTCGATCCGCCGCAGCTTGGCCCGGTGCTGGGGGGACAGCTCGATCTCCGAGTCCAGGACGAGCCCGGCCCGGCGCCCCGCCTCGATCCGCTTGGCGAGGTCGACCTCCTCCTCGGGCAGCAGGAGGTCCACACGCCCGATCTCGTTGAGGTAGAGGCGTACCGGGTCGACCGTCGACCCGACCAGCGCACCGGCGTCCCGACCCTCGGCCTCGCCTGCCGACAGCTCGACCACCGGGATCCCCAGGCGGCGGACCAGCCGGCCGACCGCGAGCAGCTCTCCGTCGGACAGCTCGTCGCCCTCGTGCAGCGCCTCGAGGTCGCCCGAGGTCAGAAAGCCCCGTTCGCGCCCGAGCTCCAACAGGTCGCTGACAGCGCTGACCCCCGCGACCTCGTCGTCGTGCAGGGTGGCGACCGGCCCGTCGTCCTCCGGCAAGGCTGACCCGCTCTCCCTCGAAGAACCGGGATGGTACATCGGCCGCTCCCGTGAGGACCCGCCCCACCGGCCAGCGCCGTCCTACGGTTCGACGTCCTACGGTTCGACGTCCTTGTTGAGGTCGCGGCGGCGGGCCTCCAGCGCGATGAGCTCCTCGAACCGCTCGCGGTACGCGTCGGGGTCCGTGGTCGGGTTCATCCGCTCGAGCTCGGCCTTGCGCTCGGCGATGTCCTGCTCGCACCGGCGCAGGAGCAACCGGTTCACCAGCATCGTGACGTGCGGCTCGTCCGGCTCGACGGTGAGCTCCTCGAGGGCCATCGCCCGGACCAACGCGCGCTCGTCGTCGTCCTCGGCCTGGTCGAGGATCGCGGACAGCTCGGCCCCCGGCCCGCCGGCCGCCTGGATCGCCTGGAACACCCCGAGCGCCCGCGGGTGGACGAGGTCGTCCTCGGTGACCTCCTGCCACCGGTCGGGGAGCAGGTGCGGGTGCTGGAGGACGGTGCCCAGCGTCTCGCGTTCGAGCTTGGCGCGGGCGGACAGCTCGCTGCGGTCGGCCGGCCCGGGGTCGCTCGGACGGTGCTCGACCGTCGCGACGTCCCCGCCGGAGCGTTCGACGGCCTGGGCCACCACCCCGAGGCCGATCCCGAGCAGGTCGTCGGCCACCCAGCGGGTGTACTGGTCGCGCAGCACGGGCTCGGGGATGCCGGCGAGCAGCGGGGCGACCGCATCCACCGCGTCGGACCGGCCCTCCGGGGAGTCGTCGTGACCGGAGGCGGCGCGGCGCAGCATGAACCGGATGACCGGCTCCGCCTCACCGAGCAGCCCCTGCATCGCCTCGGGGCCGCCGTCGGCGACGACGTCGGCGGGGTCCTCGCCGGGCGGCATCACCAGGACGCGCACCTGGAGGTCCCGGCCCCGGGACAGCTCCCACGCCCGCTCGGCGGCCTTCGCGCCGGCCTCGTCGGAGTCGAAGGCCAGCACGACCGTGTCGGCGTAGCGCTGGAGGAGGCCGATGTGCTCCGCGCCCATCGCGGTGCCGCAGGTGGCCACGGCGTTCTCGAGGCCGGCCTGGTGCAGGGCCATCACGTCGGTGTAGCCCTCGCACACCAGGGCCTGCCCGTCGCGGACGATCTGCGGCCGGGCCCACGACATCCCGTACAGCACGCGGCTCTTCTTGAAGATCGGGGTCTCGGGGCTGTTCAGGTACTTGGGCGGTTCGTAGTCCCCGTAGTCCAGCCCCGGCAGGACCCGTCCACCGAAACCGATCGGATCGCCCGACAGGTCCAGGATCGGGAACACGAGCCGGCCGCGGAACGTGTCCCGGAGGCTGCCGCGGCGCCCGCGCTTGGCGAGCCCGGCCTTGATGATCTCGTCCTCGGTGAACCGCTCCTGCGCGAGGTGGCGACTGAGCGGGTCCCAGTCGTTGGGGGCGAAGCCGAGCTGGAACCGTTCGGCCTCGTCCCTGCCGAAGCCGCGCTCCTTGAGGTACGTGCGGGCGGGCTCGCCGTCCGGACCCATCAGCTGCTCGTGGAAGTACTCGCACGCCGCCTGGTTGGCCGCGACCAGCCGGCTGCGCTCGCCCAGCGCCCGCTTCTGGCCGGGGGTGAGCTCCTCGTAGCGCAGCTGGTAGCCGGTGCGGCGGGCCAGGTGCTCGACCGCCTCGACGAAGCTCAGCCCCTCGATGTCCTCGAGGAACGTGTAGATGTCCCCGCCCGCGTTGCACCCGAAGCAGTGGAAGACGTTGTTCGCGGGGTCGACGTGGAACGAGGGGGTCTTCTCGTCGTGGAAGGGGCACAGGCCCTTCCACCGCGACCCCGAGCGCTTCAGCTGGGTGTGGTCGGAGACGATGTCGACGATGTCGGCCCGGCGCTTCAGCGCCTCGATGTCCTCCTCGACGATGCGCCCGGCCAACCGTGACCTCCCTCCGGCCGTGATGCTACCGAGGGGGTGCGACCGCTCAGCCGGCAACGACCTCGAAGCCGCGCTCCAGCACCACGGTGCCGTCCTGCGACACCCTGAGGAGGTAGTCGCCGGCCTCGGCCAGGAGGCCCGGCGGGATCGTGAGACGCACGTCGCCGTCGGCCGTGACCACCAGCGGCGCCGGCGGGAACACCTCGTCGCCGTCACGTCGCAGCTCCCAGCGCAGGGTCGCCGGTTGCCCCCCGGTGCCGGACACGGTCATCGACAGGAGCGCGGAGCGCCCCGCCTGCACCGCTCCCCCGCCGTCGGCGGTGACCTCGACGCTCCCGAGGCGCACGCCGTCCCCGGTCGTGCTCGTCGCGGTGTCGGTCGGTTCACCCACGGCGACCGGCTCCCCACCGTCGCCCCCCAGCGTGACGACGCCGATGACCGCGATCAGCACAGCCCCTGTCACCACCGCCGCGGCGATCAGCACGCCCCGTCCACCCCGGCCCTGGCGGGAGGCGCCACCGGTCGAGGTCTCGAGCGCGGGCGAGGAACGAGCGGCCGACGGCGGCGCCCCGTCCGGAGGCGCCTCGTCCGCAGACTCCTCCGCAGGTTCCTCGGGCCCGGGCTCCTCGGCAGGCTCCTCGGACGCCGCCCCGTCGACCGGCTCCTCGAGCACGTCCTGCGCCCCGAGCACGACATCGACGGGCAGGCCGACGATGTGGGCCGCCAC
>CAZHZQ010000071.1:0-12267 GCA_964537235.1 uncultured Actinomycetota bacterium
GACCTGCCCACCGCCGTGGACCTCGCCGACCGGATCGTCGCCGAGGTGTCGGCGGTCGGGTTCGACCACGTCGCCCTTGACCTGGCCGGCTACCGGCGCGGCAGCGTCTCGCCCCGCGGCAGCCGGTCGCCCAGCGGCGCCAACCCCCTGCCGATGGCCACCGACTGACCCGTCGGTCGTCAGCGCTTCCACACGCGCCTCCGCCGGTCGGGCAGCGGCCGCGAGGACTCCCACACGCGCCGCCACCGCGCCACGTCCGGGCCGCTGGCCGGCGGGGTCTCGTCGTCCGCGGCGCGACGCAGCGACTCCCACCACGTCGAGCGGTCCTCGTCCAGCAGCCGTGCGACGGCGTGCTCCAGCCGCTGGTTGAACGACGCGAAGGTCTCGTCCTCGCCCGGGACCAGCGGGCGCCCGTACCGCAGCGACACCGGCAGCCGACCGGGCCGCGGCCAGCCGCGCCCCCGCGGCATCGACGCGAACGTCCCCCGCACCGCGAACGGCACCGCCGGGACGTCGTGCTGCACGCACAGGTAGGCGGCGCCCCGTCGGAAGCGGTGCACCCACCCGTCGTCGGAGCGGGTGCCCTCCGGGAAGATCAGCAGGTTCCAGCCGTCGTCCAGCAGCTCGCCGGGCGCGTCGGTCAGCCGGCCCCGACCGCGGTCCACCGGGAAGGTGTTGAACACCAGGGTGGTGCCGGTCGCCCGCCACCACTCGTCGAAGAAGTAGTCGGAGGCGGCCGCCGTGGCCGTCCTCCGACGCCACTCCTGCGGCAAGGAGCAGAGGATCAGCGGGGCGTCCAGGTGGCTGGCGTGGTTGCCCGCCAGGATCACCGGTCCCTCCAGCCCGTCGAGCCGGTCGAGCCCGTGGACCCGCGGACGGACCTCCGACCACACCAGCGGTTTCAGGGCGAAGCGCTGCACCGCATCGCGCAGCGCCACCATCGGGCGGGTCCGGGCCCAGTCGGTCGGGAAGTAGCGGACCTTTCGCGGGGGTCGGTGGGGTTCGGCGGAGGTCGGCACCAGCGGCCGGCGGGTCCAGCGCCAACCTCGGGCCATCTGCTTGAGGTCCTGCCACAGCGAGGCCATCAGCGGACCTCTGCCAGGGCGAGCGGCGGCGAGTGCAGGTAGGTGATCGTCGGGTCGCGCCCGACGCTGCCGCTGACCATCTCCAGGGCGTCGGACAGCGTCGAGGCGGCCTGGAAGCCCATGCGTTCGACGCTGCCGCGGTCGGCGCCCACCCACACCACGTCGCCGAGGTGGTCCATCGCGTGGGCGCCCCAGTACCACATGTAGAAGGGGTGCACGCCGTGGTAGGCGTACGAGGTCCGGTACAGGTGGACGTACCAGGGGTCGGTGGCGTAGCGCTGTTCGAACTTCTTCTCGATCGTGGCCGGGTCGGTGCTCTCGGCCAGCACCTCCTCGAAGAAGTCGATGTAGCTGGGGTGGTGGACCTGGTGGAACTCCCGGTCGACGGGGTGGTACAGGATCATCGCCCCGCCGGGTCGCACCAGCGGGCGACCCCGGTACATGTTGAAGAAGTACCCGAGCCCCATGCACATGGCCAGGATCGGGTTCATGATCGAGTTGACGTTGTAGGGGCCGACGTACGGCACGCCCGTGACCAGCACGTCGGACTGCCCGTCGACCTCGACCAGCTGCTGGCGGTGGACGTTGACCAGGGTGCGTTCGTGGACCGCCTCGGTCTCGCCCGCGTTGATCCCGGTGACCCCGTACGGGGCGGCGGTGGCGTGGAACACCTTTCGACGGGCCCAGCGGGGCATGACGTCGAGGCCGCGGCGGACCGCCAGCATCGTCGCCTGGTCCTTCAGCGACCACTCCCACTCCCGGCCGTTGAGGAAGCCCAGCGGCTCGGGGAAGGTCTCGTTGTTGAGGGTCGTCTCGATCGTGAAGATCCGCAGGTGGTCGGCCAGGAGCCGGCCCATCCGCCCCGCCGAGCTGTGCAGCGCCGAGTTCGGCGGGTCCATGTAGCTGGTCGAGTGGAGCATCGTGTCGACGTTGTGGTGGTGGCGCAGGCTGCGGTAGCCGGCCAGCCCGACCGGCACGGACTTGTGGCCGCCGTCCATCGCGACGAGGTTGATGTTGACGTAGACCAGCAGGTCGGAGGTGGCGGCCCGCCGGGAGATCTCGACCTCCTCGTTCCGGTCGGTGGTGCCGATGAACTCGAGGTCGTCGGGGTCCTCGGCGTCGAAGTTGCGCAGCCGGTCGGGCCAGAACGACCGGAACACGCGCTCGCCGACGATCCGCTGCAGCTCGTCGGGGGTCATCCGCCGGTGCAGGGCGTTGGCGGCGACCAGCTCGACGTCGTCGACCCCGGCGCGCGCGGCGTGCTCGAGGACGTGCTCGATGATGCGCTGGCGGATGTCGGGCGTCTCCATAGGGGGCAGCGGCAGCGAGATGTCGTCGAACGCGATCGTCAGGCGCATGCCGGCGTGCAGCAGCTCCGGCAGCGGCTCGGAGGAGTGCGGGTCCAGCAGCGCGTCCTCGATCGCGGCGTCCAGGTCCGCGATCCCGGGCAGGGGGTCGGGCGGGTAGACCACGCGGGTGCCGAGCGGGAAGTCCTCCAGCCGGAAGCCCTCACCCTCGTGGACCAGCAGCGGTGGGGTGCGCTCGTCGACCTCCAGGACGAAACCGGGGCGGGTCACAGGATGTCCTCCTCGTCGTGATGGTCGCGCAGGTCGAAGGCGACCTTGACGGTCCCCAGCGACCCGGCGGACAGGGCGTGGTCGATCGCCTCGCGCCAGGCGGGCAGCGGGTAGGTGGCGCCAAGCGTGTCGTCCAGCGGGCCGTCGCCGGCCAGCTGCACCGCAGCGTCGAACGCCGAGGCGTGCTCGTCACCGACCGCCCGCGAGTTGGAGGCGTAGGCGCCGACGACCTCCAGCTCCCGGAACCAGACCGGGGTGAGGTCGGCGCCCTCCGACGGCAGGCCGGCGAGCACGACCCGGCCGCCGCTGCGGACCGTGCGCAGGGCGGTGTCGAGGCTGGCCTTGGACCCGACGCAGTCGATCGCGACGTCGACGCCGCCGAGCAGGAAGTCCTGGCCGCGCTCCGGACCGAGCCGCAGCGCCCGGGTCGCACGACGCACCGCCCCGATCACCTCGTCGGGCGACACCACCTCGGTGGCGCCGAACCGGCGGGCGAGCTCGGCCTGCCGGCGGTGCTTGGCCACCACGGTGATCCGCCCCGCCGGCGTGAACGCCCGCAGGGCCAGCAGCGTGAACAGCCCGACCGATCCCGCCCCCACCACCAGCACGTCGGCGGTGTCGGCGACCTCGGCCCGGTCGGCGGCGTGAACCGCGCAGGCCAGCGGCTCGACGAGCACCGCGCGCTCGTCCGGCAGGTCGTCGGGGACCGGGTGCAGCTGCGAGCGGTGGGCGACGAACATGCGGCTCCACCCCCCGCCGGTGTCCGTGCAGTAGCCGGTCTGCAGACCGGGCGAGACGTGGCCGACGGTCACGTGGTCGCAGCGGTCGTGGCGCCCGTCGGCGCACGAGGCGCACGGGTCGAGGCCGCGGGCGGCGCACCCCAACACCGGGTCGAGCACCACCCGGGTGCCGGCCGGCAGGTCCTCGACGTCGTCGACGACCTCGCCGACGACCTCGTGGCCCGGGACGAACGGCAGGGACACCAGCGGCGAGAAGTAGAACGACGATCGCCCCGAGATCGTCGCCAGGTCGGAGCCGCAGATCCCGGCCAGCCGGGGGCGGACCCGCGTCCACCCGTCACCGGGCAGGCGCGGTCGGTCGTGGGTCACCAGCCGCAGCGGGGCGACCGGCCCCGCCAGCAGCCCCGGCAGGCGCCCGCCGACCAGCCGCGCCGCCACGTAGCGCGGGACCGACCGGTACAGCTCCAGCGCCTGGACCCTCACGGGTCACCTCGTCGCGGTGCGGCCAGCGGGGCCAGCGCCCGCGGCGTGTCGTCGGAGGTGTCCCACTCCTCGACCGTCCAGCGCGGCCGGGCGGCCCGGGCGGCCCGGTACAGGGCCACGTCCGGGTTGACGGCGACCGGGTTGCCGACCGCCTCCAGCAGCGGCAGGTCGGAGTGGCTGTCGGCGTAGGCGTAGGAGGCGTCGAGGTCCGCGCCGATACGCTGGGCGTAGCGGCGCAGCCACGCGGCGCGGGCCTCCCCGACCAGCGGTGGGACCTCCAGCTGACCGGTGCAGACGCCGCGTCGGTCGATGGCGAGCTCGGCGGCGACCACCTCGTCGAACAGGGCGGCGATCGGCCTGGTCAGCAGGTCGACCGCCCCGGTCAGCAGCACCGTGCGGTGGCCGGCGGCGCGGTGCTCGCGGACACGGCGCAGCGCGGCCGGGGCGCACCGGTTGAGGACCACCGGCGTGACGTGCTCGTCGACCAGCGTCCGCAGGCCGGCCAGGTCCGCTCCGGCGTAGCGGCGGTAGAACGAGCGCAGGAACGACTCGCGGGTGTGGCGCTCGGCGGCCAGGTAGCCGGGCAGGGAGCGCAACAGCGAGGCGGCCTCGCCCACCCAGCCGCTGCCGCCCTCGGCGGTCCGCAGCCACAGGTAGGACTCGATCACGTTGGTGTCGACGATCGTGCCGTCCATGTCGAACACGGCGATCGCGTCGTCGCGGCTCGGCAGCCCGTTCGCGGCGACCTCCATCCGCGGGCGGCGGCCGCGCGGCTGGCGCAGTCCGGAGGTGACGCTGGGGCAGTGGACCTCCTGAATGTAGTGGGCCCAGTCGATCATCGCGGCATCGAACGGCAGGTCGCGGCGGTCGTCGTCGGTCAGCGACCGGAACAGCTCGTGGGTGGCGTCGTCGGTGTACAGGACCTCGAGCTCGGCGTACGGCCCGTAGATGTCGGCGTAGCGGCGGACGAACTCCAGCCGGCGGCGCTGCCGGTCGAGGCGGCGGGCGGCGTCCCGGGTGCGCTCCGAGCGCGGCAGGCGCTTGACGACCCCGTCGGCGATGTCCACGCCCTTCTCGGCCATCTCGAGCATCCGCATGACCTTCCGGCCGCCGCGGAAGCGCCACTCGGGTGGGGCGATCTCGCCCTTGCGGGGGTGCACGAACGGCTCGCGTTCGAAGTACCCGCGGACCAGGTCGACCAGGTCGCGGAACGGCAGGGGGTTGCGGGCGCCGGACGACACGTGGAAGTGCTCCTGGCGGGCGGCGGGCGGCGGGTGCGCGGCGATCGCCAGCAGGGCGTTGACCACCAGGTCGACCGGGATGATGTCGATCACCGCATCGGCGGCCCCGGGGAAGTCGGGGATGTCGCCGCGTCCGTAGCCGAGGATGATCGGGTCGGCCATCTTGAAACCGTCGATCCAGCCCGGCTCGGGGTGCTCGAGGGCGCTCTCGATGATCGACGGCCGCACGATGGACAGCGGCAGGTCGTCGTGCATCTCCTCCGCGCAGCGCTCGCCGAGTGCCTTGGTGAACGTGTACACGTCGGGCCATCCCAGGCTGCGGGCGCGTTGGCGGCCCTGGGCGACCAGCCGGTCGTGCACCCACTCGCGGCGGCGCTGCTCGGCCGCGTCGGACACGGCGCGCGGGCCGGCCCGGCTGTGGTCGTCGCCCGCCTCGTCCAGGAGGCGTTCGAGGAGGCCGGGGCGGCGTGAGTCGCGTTCGGCGGCGGTCCGCGCGGCGAGCGCCGCGTCCGCCTCGGTCCGCCAGTCCACGTCGTGGTCCAGCGGTGCCTCGGGGATCACTCCCTTGGTGAGCCCGGCGACGTAGGCGGTCGACACGTGCACGACGTGGGGGCGGCTGCCCGACGCGTGCAGCCCCTCGTAGAGGCGTCGGGGCCCCAGCAGGTTGATCTGGAAGGCGGCGTCGACCGGGGAGTCGAACGAGACGCTGCCGGCGAGGTGGACGACCACGTCGAGGTCGTCGGGCAGCGGCGGCACCTCCTCGGCGAGGTCGGCCTCGATCACGTCGATCCGCTCGTCGAGCAGCCGCTGCATCCCGTCGTCGCCGTGCCGGTCGCGCAGGTTCGCGAACACCGGCTGGTGCAGCAGGTCGGCGACCCGGTCCCGTCCGGTCGCGCCGGCCTTGGGTCGGACGAGCAGGACGAGACGGGTGTCCGGGTAGGACAGCAGTCGCTCCAGGAGCGCCTGGCCGACGAACCCCGTGACCCCGGTCACGAGGATCCGTCGCCCTGCGAGGCGTTGTCGTACGGACAAGCCGGCTCCACCCGGATCGCTGGCTGTCCCCCGACCCTAGGTTGACGTGCGTGTCGAGTCGAGGCCGCCACCACCTCGTCCTCAAGTCGAGTGGCAGCTGAGCCGCAGATCTGCAACCCAGCTGCCACTCGACGGGGTATCGACGGGGTATCGACGGGGTTCGGGGCCGCGTCCCTAGACTCCGACCGATCCGAAGGAGGGTGGGTGGGCGTCGACGCGGTCGTGACGCTGGTCGTCCTCGTCGCGGTCGTGGGGCTGCTCGCCCGGGAGCTCATCGCTCCGGTCACCGCCGTGCTGGGCGGGGTGGTGATCCTGCTGCTGGTCGGGGTGATCGGTCCCGGTCAGGCCTTCGCGGGCTTCTCGAACAGCGCGACGGTGACCGTCGCGGCGCTGCTCATCGTCGCGCAGGCCGTCCAGGACACCGGGGTGGTCGAGCGCCTGCTGGCCGTCGTGATGCCCGGAGGCGGGAGCGACCGCCGGGCGTTGGGGCGCATCCTGCCGCCGGTGGCTGCGTCCTCCTCCCTGATCGCCAACACGCCGGTCGTGGCGATGCTCGCGCCCCCGCTGCGCAGCTGGGCCGAGCGCAACGGGCGGTCGCCGTCGCGGTTCCTCATGCCGCTGTCGTTCGCGGCGATCCTGGGCGGGGTGGTCACGACCATCGGCACGTCGGTGACGCTGCTCGTGTCGGGGCTGGTCGAGGAGGCCGGCGAGGGGGCGCTGGGGATTCTCGAGATCACCCCGGTGGGCCTGCCGGTCGCCCTGATGGGGATCGCGACCCTCGTCGCGACGGCGCCCCGGCTGCTGCCCGACCGCAGCAGCGCTCACGAGCAGGTCGCGCGACAGGAGCGTGACTACACCTTCACCATGGTGGTCGTGTCGGACGGGCCCCTGGACGGGATCACCGTGCGCGGGGCCGGGCTGCGCAACCTGGCTGGCGTGTACCTGGTGCGCATCGAGCGGGGTCAGCGCGAGGTGGCTCCGGTCGCCCCGGAGGAGGTGCTGCTGGGCGGGGACGAGCTGACCTTCGTCGGCGACGTCGAGGTCGTGCGGGACCTGCGAGCGCAGGACGGTCTGGTCTCCGTGGCGCACGCCCAGGTCGCCCTGCTCGATCCGGGCAGCGAGCACGCGCTGATGGAGGTCGTCGTCGGGCCGCAGTCCCCCCTGGTGGGGCGCACGCCGAAGGGGACGAGCTTCCGGGGGAGGTACGGCGCGGCGATCCTCGCGATCCACCGGGCCGGCGCACCCGTGGAGGCCAAGCTGGGCGAGATCGAGCTCGAGCCCGGCGACGCGTTGCTGCTCCTGGCCGACCGGTCCTTCGCGGAACGCTGGCGCGACCGGCACGACTTCCTGCTCGTGGCGCCCCTCGATCCGCCCGAGCCGCCCGGCGGGAACCGGATGTGGTTCGTGCTGGGCGTCCTGGTGGCGATGGTGGTGCTGGCGGCCACCGGGCTCGTGTCGCTGCTGGCGGCGTCGCTGGGAGCCGCGCTGCTGCTGGTCGCGTCGGGCACGCTGTCGGTGGAGCGGGCCCGCGAGTCGCTGGACCTGGACGTGCTGATGCTGATCGCGGGGGCGATCGGCCTCGGTGGGGCGGTGCAGGCCTCCGGGCTGGCCGGGGTGGTCGCCGCGGGGATCGCCGACGCCGGCGAGGCAGTCGGACCGGTCGGGGCGTTGGCCGCCGTGCTGATCGGCACGCTGGTGCTGACCGAGATGGTGACGAACGCCGCGGCCGCCGCGCTGATGGTCCCAATCGCGCTGGAGGTGGCGGGCCTGACCGGCTCCGACCCGCACGCGTTCGCCGTCACGGTCGCGGTCGGGGCGTCGGCGAGCTTCCTCACCCCGATCGGCTACCAGACCAACACGATGGTGTACGGGCTGGGCGGGTACCGGTTCGGCGACTACTGGCGGCTCGGACTGCCGCTCACGCTGACCGTCGTGGCGACCACGCTCGTCGTGGTCCCCCTCGCCTGGAGACTCTGAGCGTTACAGGTCGTCCCCGCCGTAGAAGCCCTCGTGCTCCAGGTGCAGCAGCACCTGGTTGGCGGCCTCCTCGGGAGAGATGTCGGACGTGTCGATCGCCAACTCCGCGTCGGTCGGTTCCTCGTACGGGTCGGAGATCCCGGTGAAGTCCTCGATGATCCCGGCACGCGCCTTGGCGTACAGGCCCTTGCGGTCGCGCTCCTCGGCGACCTCCAGCGGTGTGGAGATGTGCACGAGGATGAAGCCGCCGCCGCTGTCCTCGATCATCCGCCGGACCTCCCTGCGGACCCGGTCGTACGGCGCGATCGGGGCGCAGATCGCGATCCCGCCGTTCTTGGCGATCTCGGAGGCGACGAAGCCGATGCGGCGGATGTTCGTGTCGCGGTCCTCCTTGGAGAACCCCAGCTCGCTGGACAGGTGGGTGCGGACGATGTCGCCGTCCAGCAGCGTGGTGGGCCGCCCACCGATCTCCATGAACTTGGTCAGCAGCACGTTCGCGACCGTGGACTTCCCCGAGGACGGCAGGCCGGTGAAGAACACCGTGAAGCCCTGCTTGCGACGGGGCGGGAAGGTGCGGCGCAGCTCGTCGGCGACCTCGGGGAAGGTGAACCACTCGGGCAGCTCGAGGCCCTTGGACAGCCGTTCGCGCAGCTCGGTGCCGGAGATCGACAGGGTGCGGGCGTCGTCGGGCACCTCGTCGATCGGCATGTACTCGCCGCGGTCCTCGACGTACACCATCCACTGGAACGGGACCATCTCGACGCCGAGCTCGTCCTCGTGCTCCTGGATGATCTCCTGCGCCTCGTACGGGCCGTAGTAGGGGTTCTCGCCGGAGCGGTCCATGCCTGGGCCGGCGTGGTCACGCCCCACGATGAAGTGCGTGCAGCCGTGGTTCTTGCGGATGATCGCGTGCCACAGCGCCTCGCGCGGGCCGCCCATGCGCATCGCCAGCTCCAGCAGGCTGAGCGAGACCGTGTGCTTGGGGTAGTGGGGCAGCAGCTGCTGGTAGACGCGCACCCGGGTGTAGTGGTCGACGTCGCCGGGTTTGGTCATCCCGACCGCCGGGTGGATCAGCAGGTTCGCCTCGACGTCGCGGGCCGCGCGCATCGTGAGCTCGAAGTGGGCCCGGTGCATCGGGTTGCGGGTCTGGAAGCCGACGATCCGCCGCCAGCCGCGCTCCTCGAACTCCTGGCGCAGCTCGGCGGGGGTCCGGCGCAGCTCGTTGAAGTCGTAGTGAGTGGGCAGCTCCAGGGTCTCGAGGGGGCCGCCCACGTAGTGGCTGCCCGCGACGTTGTGGAGGTAGTCGACGGCCGGGTGGTGGTCGTCGGTCGTGTTGAAGACCGCCTGCGCCTCGGCGTCCTTGTCGGGCTGCCACACGTCCTCGACGTTCAGGACCGCGAGCATCACGCCCTCGGGGTCGCGCAGCGCCAGCGGGGCGCCGACCTCGAGCTGCTCGGCGGTGTCCGCGTCGACGTCCAGGGTGATCGGCATCGGCCACAATGTCCCCGGCCGTCCGCCCGATGTCCCCGGCCGTCCGCCCGACGTCCCCGGCGTCCCGTGGGCGGTGCGCATGTCGTCGCGGACCGGCTCGTAGTCCTCCCGGGTCATGAACCCGGTCAGCGGGCTGAACGCCCCGGTGGACAGCAGCTCGAGGTCGCACAGCTGCCGGTCGGTCAGCGACCAGGACCGCCAGTCCCGCGACTGCTTCCTGAGGTCCGCGCCGCGGTCGTCGTCGACGGTGAGGTCGACGAGCTCGCCGCCGTGCGGCGCGATGAGGTGGTCTGAAGACATGGTGGGATGCTCCCGGGGATTCGGGGAGGTTGCGGAGGGATGCGCCAACCATACCGACGGTGCTGGAGACGCCTCGCGTTCGGCGGGACAACCCTGGGAACCGGGCAGGACGCCGTGGGAGGCAGCACATCGGCCGCGACGTGTCTCCACCGGCCGATCTGCTCGAGCCCTGAGCGCGCCCCGGGCTCGCTGATAGGTTCCTCTCATCCGTCGAGGGGGACCACCATCCCGGCCGATCCGTCGCACCCGACGGCCCCGGCCGTCGGGGCTGTCGTCGTCTCCTACGAGTCCCAGTCCGTCCTGCCACCGCTGCTGGAGTCCCTCGCGGAGCACGAGCCCGACGCCCCGGTCGTCGTCGTCGACAACGCCAGTCCCAGCGGCCCGCCGGACGTCAACTCGCATCGCACCGACGGCAGCGAGGGCGTGGCCATGGACCTGATCGCCCTCGCCGACAACCGGGGGTACGGGGCGGCGTGCAACGTCGGGGTCCGCCACCTCGCCGAGCTCGGTGTGCGGCACCTCGCGTTCCTCAACCCCGACATCCGCCTGCAGGGCCCGTCGCTGACCCAGCTCGCCGAGCAGCTCGACGCCCTGCCCGAGGTCGGTGTCGCCTCCGGTCCCGTGCTCGACGAGGGCGGGGCGCGCGTCCCGTCCGCGTTCGGTCCGACCTCCAACCTGCGGGCCCTGTGGTTCACCAGCGGCTGGCAGAGCCGCCGCACCCGGGCGCTGATCAGCCGGGTGATCCGCCGCGGTATGCACTCGAGCGCGACCCTCGCCGACGACCTGCGCATCGAGGGGCACGTGCTCGGGGGCGCGATGATCGTGCGCCGCACGATCTTCGAGGAGATCGGTGGCTTCGACGAGGACTTCTTCCTCTACTGGGAGGACGCCGACGTCTGCGAACGCGCGCGCCGAGAGGGCGCCGAGGTGCGCATCCTCGAGTGCACGCCGTTCATCCACGCCCCGACCTCCTCGACCCCCGGCGTCGCCGACGAGCAGCGCTGGGGGTGGTACGTGTCCGGGGCGCGGACCTTCGCCCGCAAGCACCTGCCGCCGGGACAGGCCGAACAGCTCGACGCGGCGCTGGACCTGGGGCGGCGTCTGCGCGAGATCCGGGCCGGCGCGCCCCGCGACTGACCCGGCCGTCCATCGGGCACCAACCGGCTACCAACCCGGCACCAACCGGCTACCAACCCGGCACCCCCCGGTCGTCTCGGTTCGGTGAGACGAACGGCGGGGGCGCCCGTGAGGACCCACCACGCCGTCAGCGGCTGCTGCAGGGCCTCTCTGGAGCGCGGCGTGTCCGTCCCCGCCGTTCGGACAACGGCAGGACGGTCACGTGCGCGTCCCGGCGGCGTGTGCGTTCATGTGACCGCACGCTCCGGACACCCCGCGCTGAGCCAGCAGGACGAACGGGGGCTGCGCGGACCCGGGGTGGGCACACCAGGCGACGAGGAGCGCAGAATGGCTGACCAACATGAACATGGCACTCCACAGAGGGAACGCGAGGTCATCGTCACCGACAGCGGCGGGGGCGGTGGTGCGGGCGCCGTGATCGCCACGGTCGTCGGCATCATCGTGCTGGTCGTGCTGGCGATCCTCCTCTTCGGCGGCGGTCTGTTCGGTGGAGGAGGCGACGGTGGCGGCGGTGAGCTCGACGTGAACGTCGACGCCCCGGCCGGCGACACGGGCGACACCGGCTGACCCACCGCTCGCGATCGTCACCGGGCGCGACGGGTTACGCTCCGACCGATCGATGAGCGGAGGCGTCGGGGGTTGCGCACGTCGGGGCTGATGGTGGCCGTCGCCGCGGTCCTGTTCGCCCTCGTGTCGCTGTCCCACTCGCGTCCGGCGACGACCCGCCCAGTACACGCCGATGTACACGCCGACGGGTACGACCGACCGACCCGAGCGGCCCAACCGGCCCGACCGGACCGGCTGGACCAGCGGGGCCCGCGGGGCCCGCGGTTCGTCCGCCGCGCGGTGCTGCCCGACCGTGACATCCGCCACCTGACCGCCGCGCCCCGCGCCGGCGACACGGACCGTCTGGCGGCCGCCCGCACGCGACGCCACGTCGACCCGCCCGAGTTGGTCCGGGCCGGTGGCACCGGTGAGGCGGTCGGCGACGGCACGCTGCGCCGCTACGCCGTCGAGGTGGAACCGAGGACCGGGGTGACGCCCGAGGTCTTCGCCGCCGCGGTCGAGGCGATCCTGTCCGATCCCCGTTCGTGGACCGCAGGGGGTCTCCACACCCTGCAGCGGGTCGACCGGGGCAGGATCGACCTCCGGGTCACCCTGGCGTCCCCGGACAGCGTCGATGCGCTGTGCTGGCCGCTGGACA
>CAZHZQ010000072.1:0-12043 GCA_964537235.1 uncultured Actinomycetota bacterium
AGCACGCTCGGGTCGTGCCGTATCCCGCGGACGTGACCGACACGGCGGCGGTCGATGAGCTCGCCGCATGGGTTCGGGCCGAGTTCGGTGCCTGTCACGCGCTCATCAACAACGCCGGTATCGGAGGTGGGCCGTTCGAGGCGCGCGACGACCTGGATGACGCGCTCCGGACGATCGATGTGAACCTCAACGGCGTCTTCCGCTGTCTGGCGGCGTTCGTCGATCTGCTCGAGGACAGCGCCCCGAGCCGGGTGATCAACGTCGCGTCGGTCTCCGGCAAGGTGGGCATCGGGCCGGCGGCGTACGTGGCGAGCAAGTTCGGGCTGGTCGGGCTCTCCGAGGCGTTGAGCTTCTCGTGGGCATCCCGCGGGATCACCGTCTGCCAGCTGAACCCCGGCTTCATCGAGACCGAGGGGTTCCCCCAGGACCAGGTCAGGAAGGGTCCGCTCGGCCCGTTGGTCGGTGAACCGGACGAGGTGGCAGAGGCGATCCTGGAGGCTGTCCGTACCGGTGCGCTCGAGCGCACCGTGCCGCGCTACTACCGGGGTGCGGCCATCGTGCGGCATGTCGCACCCCCGATCTTCCGCTCGATCGCCGCGAAGATGTCCCGTGCCCGTGGTCGACGGGATTGAGGGCTCACGGCCCACCCCTCCGTGTGGCATCCTCCCGCCACGAACGACGAGGCAGGAGGTCCGGTGACCGGTGACGCGTGGCTGACGGTCGCGGTGCTGGCCGCCGCACTGGGGTTGCTCGTCTGGGACCGTCTGGCGCCGGCGGCCGTCATCCTCGCCGCGACCGTCACGCTGCTGGTCACCGACGTGATCGGCCCCGCCGAGGCCTTCGCCGGTTTCGCGAACCCGGCACCGATCACGGTCGCCTCCCTGTACATCCTCGCCCACGGGGCGGAGAAGACCGGACTGCTGACGCCGATCACCTCCCGCCTCCTGGGCGAGAGCGGCGGACGCGGTTCGATGGCGCGCCTGCTGCTGCCCACGTCCGCCGCGTCGGGGTTCCTCAACAACACCCCGCTGGTCGCGATGATGATCCCCGACGTGGTCGACTGGGCGAAGCGCCACGACCGGTCCGCCTCACGGTTCCTGTTGCCGCTCTCCTACGCGACGATTCTCGGGGGTGCGGTCACAGTCCTGGGCACCTCCACCAACCTGGTCGTCTCGGGCCTGCTGGAGGAGGACGGGCAGGCGCCCCTGGACATGTTCGAGATCACCCGCGTCGGCGGACCGGTCGCCGTCGTCGGGCTGGTCGTGCTCCTGCTCGTGGCCGTGCGGCTCGTCCCGATCAGGCGGACCGCACAGCAGCAGGTCGAGGAGGAGTTCCGGGAGTTCGTCGTGGGGATGTACGTGGTCCCGGGCGGCCCCCTCGACGGACGGACGGTCGGGGAGAGCCGGTTGAAGGACCAGTACGGGGTCTTCATCGTCGAGATCGACCGGGACGGCAGCGTCCTGGCCCCCGTCGGACCCGACACCGTGCTGGAGGGCGACGACGAGGTGGTGTTCGTCGGGAGGGCCGACCACGTCGTCGACCTGCACCGGGCGTCGGGGCTGCATCCCGCGGTCGGGCGTCACCTGGACGCGGTGGCCGGATCGCACCACACGTTCTACGAGGCCGTGATCGGGCGGACGTCGACGATGACGGGCCGGACGCTGGCCGAGGTGGGTTTCCGTGGTCGCTACCAGGCTGCCGTCGTCGCCATCCACCGGGACGGACAGCGGATCCCCGAGCGTCTCGACGAGACCCGGTTGCGCGCGGGCGACACCCTGCTGGTGCTGGCCGACGACGAGTTCCCACGCAACTGGAAGGAACGTCGCGACTTCCTGGTGATCGCCCACCTCGGCGGGACGTCGCCCCAGGCCACACGTCAGGCGCCGATCGTCGGGATCATCGCCCTCTCGATGATCCTCGTGGCGGCGCTCGGTCTCATGTCGATCCTCGAGGCGTCGCTCCTCGCGGCCGGCGCGCTCGTCGTCACCAGGGTGCTCACCGCGAACGAGGTCCGCGACGCGATCGACTTCGACGTGATCGTCCTGATCGGAGCGGCGTTCGGGCTGGGTGCCGCCGTGGAGACGACCGGGCTCGCGGACCAACTGGCCCGTGGTCTGATCGGCACCTTCGACGCCTTCGGACGGGTGGGCATCGTCTTCGGGCTCCTGCTCGCCACCGTGCTCCTCACCGAGCTGATCACCAACAACGCGGCGGCGGTCGTGGTCTACCCGATCGCGGTCGCGGTGGCGGCGACGGCGGGGATGGACCCGCGCACCATCGCCATGGCCGTGGCGGTCACCGCGTCGTGCTCGTTCCTCACTCCGATCGGCTACCAGACGAACACGATGGTGTACGGGCCCGGGGGGTACCGCTTCACTGACTACGCTCGCGTCGGAGCCCCGTTGACCCTCACCGTGCTGATCGTGACCACGGCGGTCGTGACCGTGGGTGGCTGACGTCCGACGAGTCGAGGAGGCCGACGTGGAGGAGGGAGTCGCGACGTGAGCGACCGAGGTCGGATCGTCCTGTTCGGAGCCACCGGGTACACGGGTGAGCTGACCGCCCGCGCGCTGGTCGAGCGGGGCGCCGCCCCGACGCTCGCCGGACGCAGCCCCGCCAAGCTCGAGGACCTGGCGGCGGATCTCGGCGGTCTCGACACCGTGGTGGCCGACGCCGACGACCCGGACGGGACCCTGACGGCGCTGCTCGAACCCGGCGACGTCCTGGTCACCACCGTCGGTCCCTTCCAGCTGCTGGGTGAGCCGGCGGTGCTGGCGGCGGTCGAGGCAGGGGCGCACTACCTGGACTCCACCGGCGAAGCGCCGTTCATCCGGCGCGTGTTCGAGGGGTTCGGTCCGCGAGCCGAGGGACGTTGCGTGCTGCTGCCGGCCTTCGGGTACGACTTCGTGCCCGGCAACCTGGCCGGGGCCCTCGCGTTGCGAGAGGCTGGGGACGCGGCGGTGCGCATCGACGTCTGCTACCTGAACACGGGCGGGGGAGGGCCCAGCAGCGGCACGGCGGCGACCCTGCCGTCGATCCTCATGGCCGACGCGTACACCTACCGACGGGGACGTCTGGAGGAGGTGCGGACCGCCGAACGCGTCCGGACCTTCGAGCGCCACGACGGGGGTCTGCGTGACGCCCTGTCGATCGGCGCCAGCGAGCACCTGAGCCTCCCGCGGGTGTACCCCCGGCTCGAGGAGGTGAACGTCCACATCGGCTGGGCGGGCGGCGCGACATCCGGCATCTCGAAGGCGATCGGCGCGCTGCGGGCGGCGGGGGGTCTCCCGGGAGCCGACATCCTGACCGAGAAGCTCACCTCGCTGCTCGCACGCTGGACCGGTGCCGGACCGGATGAGGAGCAGCGACGGGCGACCGGCTCGTACTTCATCGCCGAGGCCTACGACGGCGGCGGTGAGCGGCTGTCCAGCGTCCACCTGGAGGGCCCGAACGGCTACACGCTCACGGGGCGACTGCTGGCCTGGGGGGCGCAGCGTCTGGCCGAACACGATCCGCAGGTCACCGGAGCGGCGGGACCGGTCGAGGCCTTCGGGCTCGAGGTCGTCGAGGACGCGTGTCCGGAGGTGGGGCTCACGCGTCCGTGAGCGAGACCGTCCGTTCGTGTGGGTGCTCCCGGCGAGGTCAGGGGCCGTCGCTGCGGCGGGACTCGAGCTGACGGCGACGGTCCTCGACCATGGCGCGGAGTCGCTCCGCACGACGGTCGAGACCGCGCTGCTCGGCGTACTGGGCTTCGCGACGGAGGCTCTCCATCTCGGCGTTCAACGCCTCCGTCCGGGCCTCGCGGGCGTTCTCGGCGGAGGGCAGGACCCGCACCTTCGAGGTGCGTTCGCCGCTACCCCCGGGGGCCGGCGGGAGATCGGGCCCGGAGGTGTCGGTGTCGCGGCGCCGGCGGGCGACCAGCGTCGCCACGACGGCCACGAGGACGACGCCCACCGCGATCGCGATCAGGATGGGTGTTGCGGACATGTGGATCTTTCGAGCGGCGATCTCGCGTGCCGCCGGCACGGTAGAGCAAGGGTCCGTGTCGGGACCCGGCTGAACCCGTCGGAGTGGTCAGTCGGGGGCTCGCCCGTGCGACGGGTTCAGACGCCTGCGACGTCCTCGAGCTCGTCGAGCGCATCGGCGATGTGGTCGATCAGCCGTTGGACGCTGGGCAGGGCGTTGCGGTCGGCCGTGATGCCGAACTCCATCTGCCCCGCGTACGAGGTCTGGGTGATGTTGATCGCGTAGCCCTCGGTCAGCAGGGACAGCGGGTACAGCCCGGTCATCCGCGCCCCGTTCCAGTACAGCGGCTCGGTGGGCCCCGGGACGTTGGAGATGACCACGTTGTAGGCGGGTGGCAACCGGCCGGCCAGCCCGGTCAGTTGGCCGAGGATGATCGGGGCGGTCATGGCGATCCCGTAGTTGATCAGCTCGGCGTTGCTCATGCTGCGTACCCGGGACTTGACCCGCTGCATCGATCCCTGGATCAGCTCCAGGCGTGCCGCGGGATCGTCCAGGTGCGTGGCGAGGTTCGCCGGCACCAGGGTGATCGCGTTGCCCGATCCCCGCGATCGGTCCCGGGCGAAGGCGACGGGCACCAGCGCGACGAGCGGCTTGCGCGGCAGGGCATCGTGGTCGGTGAGGTACGTGCGCAGCGCGGCCGAGCACATCGCCAGCACGACGTCGTTCACCGTGACGTCCAGCGCGCGACCGACGCCCTTGATGCGCGCCAGGTCGTAGTCCTGGGCGACGAACCGCCGCGCCCCGGTCAGCGGGACGTTCAGCATCGAGGACGGCGCCGAGAACGGGACGACCTCCGTGGCGTCGGCCTGCGCCTTGAGCAGCTGGGTGGTGATCGCGCGCGTGACTCCGATGGACGACGTCACGCCTTCGGTGACGGTCCGCAGCGCGTCCAGGGCCAGCGCGACCGGGTTGACGGGGCCGTCGTCCTCGTCCTCGTCGGTCGCGTCCGTCCGGGCGGCCCACGGCGGCGGCATCTCGCGTTCGTCGGGGTCGTGCGTGAACCCGGTGGTGAGCTGACGCATCGCGGCCATGCCGTCGAGCATGGAGTGGTGCACCTTCGTGTACAGCGCGAAGCGCCGGTCCTCGAGACCCTCGAACAGGTAGCTCTCCCACAGCGGCCGGTGGCGGTCGAGCAGGTTCGCGTGCAACGAGGACACGATCGCCAGGAGCTCACGGACGCGGCCGGGGGCGGGCAGCGCGAGGTGGCGGAAGTGGTAGTCGAGCTCCGGCTCGTCCTCGATCCAGTGGTACAAGCCGGCCAGCCCGTGCGGGCGGGCGAGGCGTCGGTTGAAGGGGGGTCGGACGTCGGCCGCCTCCTCGCGGGCACTGGCGACGTGGTCCTGCAGGAACGAGTCGGGAGTGTCGTCCGGCAGCCGGAACAGCTGCAGGCCACCGACGTGCATCGGACGCTCCCGCTGCTCGATCAGCAGCCAGCCGGCGTCGGCGACCGGGAGTCGTTCCATGCGTGCGGATCCTCCGTGAGCCCGGGGCGCACCCTACGGGGCTACGGTCGTGACCGTCCCTCGGAAGGATGCGAACCGTGCGGGTTGCGGTGTTCGGAGCGGGCGGGGTCGGCGGCTACCTCGGGGCGCGGCTGGCGGACGCCGGTGCGGCGGACGTCCACCTGATCGCGCGGGGCGCGCACCTCGACGCGCTCCGGTCCGACGGTCTGGAGCTGCGCAGCATCGACGGGGGCTGCCGCGTGGATGTCCCGGCGACCGATGACCCGTCGGAGATCGGGCCGGTCGACGTCGTGGTGTTCACGGTCAAGTCGACCGACAGCCGCGAGGCCGCCGCAGCGCTCGCCCCGATGCTGCACGACGACACCGCGGTGATCTCGTTCCAGAACGGGGTGGACAACGAGGCCTGGATCGCCGAGGAGGTCGGGGAGGGTCACGTCCTGGGCGGGGCGGCCTACATCTTCTCCACGATCGCGGAGCCCGGCGTGGTCGACCACACCGGAGGTCCGTCCCGGTTCGTGTTCGGCGAGCTGGACGGCGGTCGCAGCCAGCGGGCCGAGGCGTTCCTGCGGGCGTGCGAGGACGCCGACATCGACGCCGAGCTGTCCGAGGACATCCGCGCGGTGAAGTGGCGCAAGCTCACGCTCATGTGCGCGGTGGGAGGCATGACCGCGGCCAGTCGCCTGCCGCTGGGGGCGCTGCGCGAGGACGACGCGGCCTGGCGGATGTTCACGCGGATCGCGGAGGAGGTGTGCGCCGTGGCCGCCGTGGAGGACGTGGGTCTGCCGGACGACACGGTGGAACGCACCGTCCGGTTCGCCGGGAGGTTGGGGGCGGACAGCTGCTCGTCGCTGTACCACGACCTGACGCACGACAAGCCGATGGAGCTGGAGGCGCTCAACGGCGCCGTCGTCCGGCGCGGGCACGAGCACGGGATCGACGTCCCGATGAACGAGGCGGTGCAGGCACTGCTCTCGCCGTGGGCCGAGAGGAACGCCCGCACCTGACGGACCGTCTCAGGGGACGAGCAGGACCTTGCCCCGGGTGTTCCGCCCCTCGAGGTAACGGTGTGCGTCCGCCGCTTCTTCCAGCGCGAACGTCCGGTCGATCCGCACCTCCATGTCGCCGCCCGCGAGCCACCCGTAGAGGTCGCCCGCACGCTGGTCGAGCTCCTCGCGTTCCGCGACGTAGTGGAACAGGCTCGGACGGGTCAGGAACAGCGATCCGTGCTGGTTCAGCTCCTGCGGGTCCAGCGGGTCGACCGGTCCGCTGGCCTGCCCGTACAGGACCATCGTCCCGCGCATCCTGATGCAGTCGAGACCGTCGAGGAACGTCGCCTGGCCGACCCCGTCGTAGACGACGTCGACCCCACGGTCGTCCGTGAACGCGTCGACCGCCGCGACGAAGTCGTCCTCGGTGTAGACGACGACCTCGTCGGCCCCGTGCTCGGTGACCTGCTTGGCCTTCTCGTGGGTGCCGCACGTCGCGATGACCGTGGCGCCCTTCAGCTTGCACATCTGCGTGAGCAGGTGGCCGACGCCGCCGCCGGCGGCGTGGACGAGCGCGGTGTCCCCCGCCGACAGCGGGAAGGTGTCGTGTGTGAGGTAGTGGGCGGTCATCCCCTGCAGCAGCGCGGCGACCGCCGGCCGGGTCTCCAGGTCGTCGGGGATGCGCACCACCGCGTCCGCGGGGACGACCTGCTGCTCGGCGTAGGCGCCCCGCTGACCGGTGTAGGCCACGCGGTCACCGGCGGAGACCCCGTCGACGTCGTCCCCGACCGCGTCGACGATCCCCCCGGCTTCGACGCCGATCCCGGCCGGTGGTGCCAGCGGGTACTTGCCGGTCCGGTGGTAGGTGTCGATGAAGTTCAGCCCGGCCGCCTCGATCCGGACGCGGATCTGCCCCGACCCCGGTTCGGGGACGTCCAAGTCGTCGACGCTCAACACGTCGGGGTCGCCCAGTTCGTGTACACGCACCGCTCGCATCTCGGCTCCTCGGTCGGCTCCGCCCGTCCATTCCGCCCGTCCAACCTAGGGAGTGAGCTCGTGACAGGCTTCACGAGCGCAGCCCTTGACTCGTCACACATCTCTACTACGGTGGTCGGAAAGGAGGAGCGAGCAGGATGGCGGTGCGGGGCCGCACCATCCGACCCCTCATCGCTCTCCTCCTCGACTCCTCCGACGAGCACACACAAGGAGGAGCCCATGACTCCGGCCGACGGTCGCTTCCGCATCTCCCGACGCAGGTTCCTGCAGGGGGTGAGTCTGGCCGCGCTGGCCGCGGCGTGCGGTGATGGCGCCCCACCTGCTGGCCAGGAGTCGCCAGCAGCGACGGGCCCCGAGACGGTGGAGACCGAACCCACCCAGTCGCTGTCGGGCGAGCTGCGCATCCTCCTCTGGAGCCACTTCGTCCCCCGGCACGACGACTGGTTCGACCCGTTCGCGAAGGAGTGGGGCGAACGCGTCGGCGTCGACGTCACGATCGACCACATCAACGTGGCGGACATCCCGGCGCGGATCTCGTCGGAGATCTCCGCCGGCGAGGGTCACGACCTGATCCAGTTCATCGCGACGCTGTCCCAGTTCGAACCGAGCGTCCACTCGATGAACGACCTGGTGGACGAGGCCAACAGCAGGTACGGCGACCTGCTGCCGCTGTGCGAGAAGTCGAGCTTCAACCCGACGACCGAGAACTACTACGCGTACGCCCCGGCCTGGGTGCCCGACCCGGGGGACTACCGCAAGAGCCTGTGGGAGGAGGCCGGGTTCCCCGAGGGACCGTCGACGTGGGACGAGCTGCTCCAGGGCGGCGGGGACATCTTCCAGAACCAGAACGTCCAGATGGGCCTGGGGATGTCCCAGGAACTCGACTCCAACATGTACGCGCGGGCGCTGCTCTGGTCGTTCGGCGGGGCGGTCCAGGACGAGGAAGAGCAGGTCGCGCTGATGTCGGACCAGACGGTCGCGGCGGTCGAGTACGCCAAGGAGCTGTACGACGCGGCGATGACCCAGGAGGTGTTCGCCTGGAACCCGGCCTCCAACAACCAGGGGCTGATCTCCGGCGAGCTGTCGTACATCCTCAACTCGATCTCCGCCTGGCGGACCGCGCAGAAGGAGAACCCCGAGATCGCGAAGGACATCTTCTTCACGGCCGCTCTCGAGGGGCCCGAGGCGCAGTGGGCCGCGCAGCACGTCATGTACAACTGGATCATCCCGGAGTTCTCGACCAACGTGGACAACGCGCAGGAGTTCCTGCTGCACTACACCGAGAACCTCGACCAGGCGACCTTCGAGTCGGAGCTCTACGACTTCCCCGGGTACGTCGACCAGGTCCCCGAGCTGGACGACTGGTTGGACGAGGATCCGTTCGCCATCGAGGGCGACGACCCATCCAAGCTGCAGGGGTTGAAGACCGCGACCGACTGGGCGACGAACCTGGGCCACCCGGGACCGGCGAGCCCGGCGATCGGCGAGATCAACGGGACCTTCGTGCTGCCCAACATGCTGGCTCGCGTCGCACGCGGCGAGCAGGACGCCGAGGCGTCGGTCCAGCAGGCCGCCGACGAGTGCGAGGAGATCTTCGAGAAGTGGCGCAACGAGGGCCTCGTCGGAGGAGGTTGATCGGCACGCCGGCAGAACGAGTTGACGGGGGTGGCGGCGTCGCGCCCCCGGACGAGACCCGGAGGTGGAGATGGCGCACGTCGTCGAGGTCCGCGGACTGAAGAAGCACTTCGAGGGCGGTGACGTCCACGCCGTCGACGGCGTCGACGTCGTCACCGACGAGGGCGAGTACATCGTGCTGCTGGGCCCCTCGGGGTGCGGGAAGACCACCCTGCTGCGGACGATCGCCGGCCTCGAGGAGCCGACCGCGGGCGAGATCCTCATCGGCGGCAACGTCGTCAACGGGCTGCCACCGCGGGCACGCGGGATCGCGATGGTGTTCCAGAGCTACGCGCTGTACCCGCACAAGACCGTCCTCGAGAACATCACGTTCCCGCTCAAGGCGGCGAAGATCGACAAGGAGAAGCGGCGGGAGAAGGCCGACTGGGCGGCATCCCTGCTCGGTATCGAGGGCTACCTCGACCGCAAGCCCCGGAACCTGTCGGGCGGCGAGCGTCAACGCGTCGCCCTGGCCCGCGCCCTGGTGCGCGATCCGGCCGTGTTCCTGCTCGACGAGCCGCTGAGCAACCTCGACGCGAAGCTGCGGGCATCCGCCCGCGACGAG
Source organism: uncultured Actinomycetota bacterium (assembly GCA_964537235.1). GTDB lineage: Bacteria > Actinomycetota > Nitriliruptoria > Nitriliruptorales > JAHWKO01 > CAZHZQ01. The sequence goes on from CAZHZQ010000072.1 coordinate 9,711, forward strand.
CTCAAGCTGTTCCAGCAGCGCATCGGGACGACCACGATCTACGTGACCCACGACCAGGTCGAGGCCATGGGGCTGGGCGACCGGATCGCCGTGATGTACGAGGGCAAGATCCGCCAGATGGGACCCCCGAAGGAGGTCTACTCGGATCCTTCGGACACGTTCGTGGCGACCTTCATCGGGTCACCACCGATGAACCTGCTCGACCGTGACGACCACCTGCTGGGGTTCCGACCGGAGAACTTCCTGCCCCGCGAGGCGCTGTCGAGCAACGGGGACAACATCCTGGACGTCGAGTTCCGCGTCCACCGGATGGAGTACCTGTCCGGCGACCGGCACGTCTACGGGCGCGCCCGGGGCCTCGGTTCGGACGAGGAGAAGGAGGTCATCGCGAGGATCCCCGCCACGGTCGACGCGCCGGTGCACGCGGGAGAGACCCAGACGTTCGGCGTGCACGAGAAGGACCTGCGCTTCTTCGATGCCGAGGACGGGCTGCGCGCCGAGCCCCGTCCGGTCAGGGGCTGAACGGCATGGCGGACGTCGCGACCTGGGAACGGGTGCCGGACACCGCCCCGCGCAAGCGCCAGCTGGCCGACAACGACAGCCTGCTCGCCAAGATCTTCCTGTTCCCCACGGTCGTGTACATCGTGGCGATGGTCGCCTTCCCGTTCGTCCTGGCGATCCTGTTCAGCTTCAGCGACGTCACCACGGGCAACCCGAGCCTGGACTTCGTCGGCCTCCGGCAGTGGCGGACCATCCTGCGGTCCGACATCTTCTGGACGTCGTTCTGGAACACGCTGATCTTCACGGGGATATCGATGTTCTTCGTCGTGATCCTCGCGAAGGTCCTCGCGATGATCCTGATCAAGGACTTCAAGGGGAAGTGGATCGTCCGCTTCCTGGTCCTGCTGCCGTGGACCACCCCCATCTCGCTGGCCGCTGTCTCGTGGCTGTGGATGCTCGACTCGATCTTCAGCCCGATCGACTGGGTGCTGCGCTGGTTCGGGTTCCTGGCCGAGGGCGGAAACATGTACTGGCTGGGCAGACCGATCCTGGCGATGGGCTCGATCATCGCGGTGCACACGTGGCGGATCGTGCCCGTCGCGGCGATCATCATCCTGGCCGGGCTGATGGCGATCCCGGACGAGATCAACGACGCCGCCGAGATCGACGGGGCCGGGTTCTGGCGCAAGCTCTGGGAGATCACGATCCCGCTGACGCTGCCGATCATCGCCGTGGCCACGCTGTTCGGGGCGATCCTGACGTTTGCGGACATGACCGTGATCTTCATCCTGACGCGCGGTGGTCCGACCCAGTCGACCCAGGTCCTGTCGAGCTGGTCGTTCTTCAAGGGGATCGAAGGGGGCGACCTGGCGCAGGGGGCCGCTGTGGCGCTGTTCCTGTTCCCGCTGCTGCTCGCGTCCGCCGTCGCGATCCTGCGGATGGTCAAGCGCATGGAGGTGATGTGATGTCGGTCGACACGGCAACGACGGGCGAGGGCCTCGGGGCGAGCATCGACGTCACCGACACGGAGCAGGTCGAGCGCAAGCGTCGCAAAGCGGGCCGCCGCCACCGGCTGGGACGGATCGCGCTGTACGTGATGGCGATCACCGCCGCCCTGATGGCGGCGAGCCCGTTCATCTGGAGCACGATCACCTCGTTCAAAGCCAGCCCGGACCTGTACACGAAGGCGAACAACCCGTTCATCTACAACGAGGCGCCGACGCTGAGGCACTGGGACCTGCTGCTGTTCGACACGGCGTTCCTGACCTTCGCCTGGAACACGCTGTGGGTGGGCACGCTCGTCGTGACCATCACCCTGCTGATCGGGCTCCCGGCGGCCTACGCCCTGGCCCGTCTCGACCTGAAGTGGAGCGGGCCGCTGGGGATCGCGATCTTCTTCGTCTACCTCATCCCGCCGACGCTCCTGTTCATCCCCCTGACGCGGGTGGTCGGCGAGTTCGGCCTGCTGAACAACACCTGGTCGCTGGTGCTGATCTACCCGACGATCACCATCCCCGTCTCCGTCTGGCTGCTGATCGGCTTCTTCAAGGGCATCCCCAAGGACATCGAGGAGCAGGCGATGGTCGACGGGTACAGCCGGCTCGGGGCCTTCATGCGCACCACCATCCCCTTGGCGTTCCCCGGCATCGTCGCCGTGATCGTGTTCGCGTTCACGCTGTCCGCGCACGAGTTCATCTACGCGCTCGCGTTCCTCTCGTCGACGGCGGAGAAGACGATCAGCATCGGCGTCCCGACCGAGCTGATCCGTGGCGACGTCTTCTTCTGGCAGTCGCTGCAGGGCGCCGCGGTGTTCGTCGCGGTCCCGATCGCCT
>CAZHZQ010000073.1:0-11864 GCA_964537235.1 uncultured Actinomycetota bacterium
CCGTCTACCTCCTCGGTGGCACGGCGGCGATCTCCGAGGACGTCGAGGCGCAGCTGGTCGGGCTCGGCTACGAGGTCGTGCGTCTGGCGGGCTCCTCCCGTTGGGGTACGTCGGTGGCGGTCGCCACCGAGGCGCTGCGCCGCCACGGTGACACGGGTGCCGCAGACGTGGTGTTCGCCACCGGGCAGAACTTCCCCGACGGGCTGGCGGCCGGGGCGCTGGCGGCACGGCTCAACGGGCTGCTGCTGCTCGTGCCCACCGACCAGCTTGCCGACGAGACCGTCGAGTTCCTGGCTGCGCACGCTCTCCGTCTCGACCGCGGTGTGATCGTCGGCGGTGAGCAGGCCGTCAGCGTAGACGTCGCCGACCACGCGGCCGACGCGCTGGTGGCCGACGGATGACAAGTCATCCCCTGTTCGCCGCTGGGGCGTAACCGGCCACCCTGGCGACGGGTATCCCCTACCGAGGACGATCGGGGGCAGCAGGACGATCAGGGGTGGCAGCTCATGGGGACCTCCGGAACGGTCGAGGCCGACCACGACGATGCAACGGTCGTGGTCGGCGACGCGGTCCGCCTGCTGGTCACCGGCGGCGACACACTCGAGCGCGACGCTCTGGCGAGGGTGCTCGACGGCCAGGACGGCCTGGACGTCGTCGCCGTCGCCCGGCGTGACGACGGCCCGCTTGCGCGTGTGGCGGCCTGCTCCCCGCACGTCGCCGTCGTCCTGTACGACGACGCGTCGGACCTGGACCTGTGCCGGCGCCTGTCGATCCGCCGGCCTCGTGTCGGCGTCGTCATGGCGGACTCGTTCCGCAGCGTCCGCGACTTCGAGGCCTGCCAGGAAGCCGGCGCCCGAGGTTTCGTGCACCGGGACTCGCCGGTGGGCACCCTGACGGACGCCGTGCGTGCCGTGGCTGCCGGCGGCAGCTTCCACGATCCGCAGATCCCCAACGAGTCCCCGAACCCGTACGGCCTCACCGACCAGGAGATGGAGGTTCTGTGCCGCCTTCGTCCCGGCTGCAGCAACAGCGACATCGCCGATCAGCTGCACATCTCCGTGGACACCGTGAAGTACCACCTCAAGGGCATCTACGGGAAGTTCCAGGTCCACAGCCGTGACGAGGCGATGGCCATCGCTGCTCAGGAGGGGATCGTGGCATACCGGAGCCCGAGGAGGGACACATGAGAGGCCGATCGGTGGCGACGTTCGGGTTGCTGGGGGCACTCGTGCTGGGCGGGTGTGCCGGTTCCGGGGCCCAGACCGGCGACGCATCGCCGTCGCCGGCGGCTTCTTCGCCTTCAGCCACCGGGTCGCCCGCCGAGTCGGAGACGGAGTCGGCGCATGCCGGCCATCATCATCGCGACTACTCGGATTTCCCGATCGAGATCGCGGTCGAGCCCGCCTGTGTGGCGCCGGGTGGGACGGTGACGGTGACGGTGGACACCGTGCCCAGGTCGGGGGTGCTGTACCTGGCCTACTACGCCGACGACAGGAGCGGCGCGACGGAACCGTTCGGGGCCGGCTACGGCGGCAACGGCGGCGGGTACGCCGACGAGTCCGGCACGTTCGTCGAGTCCTGGGACGTCACCGAGCAGGCACCTGCCGGTCCCGGGAGACTGCAGGTTTTGACGTTGGCCGATGACGGGGAGGAGTTCGTCGACTTCGCGGTCGCCGAACCAGACGAGGAAAGCTGCTGACGTCGGACCGACACACGGCCACGGCCACGACGACGACCGCTCCGAACAGCAGGAGACCGCCGGCGACGGCGGCCGGTCGAAGCTGTCGCGGCGGATGTTCCTCGGTGGGGCGGCGGCAGTGACGTCCGTGGCTGCCACCCCGGCCCTGCGGGCGCGGGCTTCCGACTCGGCAGGGTCTGGCCGCTCCGTGCTGGAGGGTTCGGACGGTTAGCGGACGTCGAGACGTCCGGGGAATACGGCGAACTGGTGGGTCGATCGCTGAGGCGGCTCGTCGCGCGAAGGTGTCTGAGCTGGGCATCTCCCGGGAAGGGTCCGCCTGGGGCCGTCACGCCATCCTCGATGCGGTGATCTGCGCGATCCGGGTCGGGCCGCTGGCGGGACACCTACCTGCGCCGGATCGACGCGAACAAGCCCAAGAAGGTCGCCGTGATCGCCACCGGCAACGGTCTGGGACGCACCATGTTCGCGATGATGGCCACCGGCGACGACTACGACCCCGACTACGAGACCACCCGTCGGCACCGCCAACAGGAGGTGCGCATGGCAGCATGAGCTGCGCCGGTGGACCGGTCTCCGCAGGGCCGGAGCAACGCCGTCACGACGATGAGGTTCGACCTCGCTACCCAGTCTGGCGACCGGCCCCGCGGACCCCCTGCCCAGACCGCGAACGTGGAGAGTTGAGGCCCCGACCTCGCATCGGACCGCACCAGTGTGCGGGCCCGGCAGGTAGCCAGGAGACCAACCCCACCGACGACCACACAGCGTGAGCACACTCCCGGCCTGACAGCCGGGACGGTCCAACCTGGACCGGCGTCACACTTGACAGCAACTGTGGAGACTGACACAGCTCCGCGGACCCCGTACCCGGCAAAGACTACCCGCAAGGGTGGGTCGAACCGAGTCGCGACCCGTCACCGTGGACGACGTCGGTCGTGGCCTTTTCGACCGCGGCGAAGCAACCGAAGGTGACAACCATGAAACGCAGCAGACTGATCATCCCACTGATCGCACTCGCGACGATGGCACTCATGCTGTCCGCGACAGGTGCGACCGCCGAGCCCCACGAGACCCTCGGCGAACCGCACACGGAATGTAGTGTCAACGGCGTATTCGAGTGGACTGACGGTCTGGACAACATCCCCGGCAGCAACCACTACGTATTCCCAGCCACCTCACTGGAATGCTTTCTCGGCAAGGATGACGGCACCTACTCTTTTGTGGCGATTGAGGGTGACACGGCCGACTTCTGGCACCAGCTAAACAACTCCGCCGAGATCGGCGAGGATTGCGAGCAGGGCGGCAGCATCACCACGGACCAGCCCGACGTGCACAGTGGCGTTCTGTCCGCCCAAGAGGTGTCGGGAAGCGGCAGTCCGGACAAGGCGGGCCTGATGCACTTCGTCCGGCTCGGAAACGTCATGCTGGCCGACGGCCCCCTGTGGGACGGCTCGACGGAGCTTCCGGACAAGCCGCGACCCGAGCCCGACCAGTGGTTCCAGGCGGAACTGGTGCTCACACCGGAGGTCGCGACCTGCACCAAGGAGGATCCGATCCGGATGGCTGCGGTGGACGGCACCATCGAGCTCTACCCCGACTGGATCCACTTCTGTGAGGGGGATGAGGACACGGAGAACGCCAAGGGCCACTGCGACGACATCTAGTAGAGGTTCAGTAGCCCACTCCGACACCGGGACCCGAGGGTTCTTCCTCGGGTCCCGGTCCTCTCGTTCTTCCGTGTGTCGCCGGGCTTTCCCGAACGGGGGATGACGACTCATCCCCCGTTCGGGAGAGCGGCGGGATGGCCCGTAACGAGACGGGCCGCATCGCGGTATCCCCTGGTGGAGGTGCCATGAGAGACACGCTCACACCGTTCCTTTCGCAAGCCGAGTCGCCAAACGCCGGACGCCTGCGACGTCCATTGCTCGTTGGGCTGTTCGTTGCCCTGGTGACCTTGGCGCTGATCGTGCCGCCTGCCGCGGTCGGCAGCAGCACGGCCGTCGAGGACTGGCCGTGGGACGTCCAACCCGGCGCGGACAGCGACGTGTTCCCGCTGGTCGGCGAGATCACCTTCCGTGACGAGAACGGCGAGCGGGCTGGAGCTTCCGATGCCTGGGACCCGATCGGGGTCGATCCGGGGCTGAACGTGGCCGTCTTCACGGGCGAGGACACGCTCCGGCTTGTGGACACCCGCACGCTCGAACAGCTCGACGTCATCGACCTGCCGACCGAAGAGGTCACCGACGGCGGCTTCTCTACATCGACGGCGGTGCTCGACACCGACAACCACCGGGTCTTCTTCGAGGCCACCGTCCCGGGACCGCGTCCCGGCGAGGAGGAGGTCGCGGACGCGGCGTCCTCGTCCCCGGCCGGTCAGGAGTACCGCTATTGCGGAGACGGGTACAGCTCTTTCGACGTTCTTTCCGGGGGTGATCCGGTCGACAACCCCCCGACGCTCCGGTCGGTCCCCCTCACCGGTAATACCGCGTGCGACAACCTCAGGAGGGGAGAGGATCTCGCCATCGTGACGGTCAGCCTGACCGGCGAGCACGACCCGGTGGTGGCCCCGCTGGACCTGGCGGCCGCACTGGCGCCCGAGGAAGCGGCGATGAACACCAAGATCCCGCTCAAGCTCGCCTACCACGCGCCGACGGACCGCGTCTACGCGATGACGGAATCGGAAGGGGAGGCAGTAGTCAGCGACAAGGGCACTGGCAACGTCGAGTACTACAACACGCTGCACGAGCTGCGTGCGGCGGACCTCGCCGATCCCGGTCCCGACGGCGTGGCGCCGGTCTGGTCCTACCAACTCGAGACGTGCTACCAGGCAGCACCATCAGCTTCGAAAGGAGGGTTCCTGGCCCGCAGCCTCCGCGCCGACTTCGTCTACCTGCCGTGCTGGGGGCACACGCTCGGTCCGTTCGAGTCTGGCGCCAATCCCGTGGGGATGCACGGGGTCACCCGGATCGACCTGAATGAGGGCCCCGACGGCTCGCCGGATCCCACCCGGTTCGAGGAGCGCTTCCACCCGATCGCGGCGGACGTCACGAACGGCGACGTGGGGGGGGATGCGGCCCGCGACCTGGTCTTCTTCACGGGCCAGGGCGCGAGCTCACCGCGGATGTGGACGTTCGACGCCCACCAGGAGGCGTGGACGGGCGCGACCAGCGTCGCCTCGTTTGGCCCGGATGCGCCGGTGAGCGACCCCGAGACCGGTCGGGTCTACCAGTGGTCCAGCTACAGCCTACGGGGCGAGTTCCGGGTCACCGAAGCCGACCGCCTTGCGGTGCCCCAGGGTGAGGACTACGACCTGGGCTTCATGGGAGGGACCAGCCACGATTTCCCTCTGTGGGGCATCTTCGACCCGTCCACGCGTCGGCTGTTCTTCGGCAACCCTGAGATGTGCCTGGAGTGGGCGGACGAGGGTTCCTGCGCGGTCGAAGAGCCGAGCGACGAGCGACCGCACGTGCGGGTGTTCGCCGATCGGCTGCCGGTGGCTTCGCCGCCGGAGCCGGTCGACTGGGATGCGGCGACCGAGGATGTGACGGACGGTCCGGTGTTCACGTCGGCCTCCGCGAACGGTGCGGCGTACGGCGCCCGGTACCTGTTCGCAGGCGGCACGCGGAACAACCGAGTGACGAACGCCGTGCCTGGAGATAGCGCCACCCTCAATAACGCCGTGGATTCCGCGCCGGTCGGCCCGGCGAACCGGGAGGTGGTCCGGGCGCGGGTCACCGAGGCCGGGTTGTCGCGGGTGACGTCCACTCCGGAGGTGTGGGCGGCTGCGAGGGGTCTGGTGGTGGGCGGCCAGACCAAGTCTGACGTCAACCGCAACTCCGATGCCGCGTGCGGTCCGTCCAGGACGGTGAACTACCCGTCCGCCGTGAACCCGGGACTTCCGTTCGTCCCGGTTCCGTGCCTGCCGGACGACTGGCAGCGTGACGACCCGGACGGCGGCGACAGCGAGGTGGAGGGTGAGTTGACGCCTCGGGAGCGTGACCTGTACGGCCGGTGGCGGGGGTCGAGCTGGCCGGAGGAGTTCCCGGAGCGGATGCGTGGCGACCAGGCGTACTGCGACGACTTCGGCGGTTCGCCGTCCGACGACGCCGCGCCGGGTGCGGCGGTGTCGTGCGACGCTGAGGATCCGGTGGCGCAGGCCGGGGCGCTGTACACGGCGAGCGACGAGCAGGCGCCGGTGCAGGTCGGCTACGCCGAGACGTCGGTGGAGTCCTACGAGGACGAACAGCTCGGGGCGGTGGCCACGGCCACGGCGGTGGCCCGTGACATCGATCTGTTCGGGCAGGTCTCGATCGGTGAGGTCCGCACGGTGGCGACGGCGGTGGCCCACGGACGGTCGGGGACGGCCGCGACCGAGTTGACCCGCGAGTACCGGCAGGTGCGGGTCGGCGACGGTTTCGCGTGCGGCTGGGGGGACGACGACCCGTGTGACGTGTGGGAGGTGGCCCGCGCCATCACCGACGCCACGCAGCCGCGGCTGGTGGCGTCGGTTCCGGCGGCCGACACGTCGCTGAACCCGGACGCGGGCGACGAGCCTGACGACCGGACGGGGGTGGCGCGGGTTTCGAACGGGACGCCGGGCGGGGCGAAGGCGACCGTGACGCTGGACCGGTACGACGCCCGTTCCAACAAGGTGATCAACGAGGACACCCGCACCGAGCTGCCGGGCCTGCAGATCGTCTTCTACGACGACGACGACACGACGTCGCGGCACATCTTCCAGTTCGCCGCGGTCGACCTGGACGTCAACTTCACCGTCAACGCCGCTCCGACGTTCGATCCGCCGGACTGGGGCAACGGCGGCGGCGGCTTCGGAGGCGGTGACGGCTTCGGCGACGGTTCGGGCGGCGGTCTGCCGGGCGATGTCGGCGGTGCGGCGACACGAGCCGTGCAGCCACCGTCGATCACGGCGTTGGGTGAGGAGCCGGTGTCCCCTGCGGAGGAACTCGAGTTGGACTCGGGCGGCTCGGCCCCACCGACCGGTGATGCGGGTGGGTTCGAGGCCGACGACGGGACATCCGGACTCGAACAGGGGCAGGCGCCGAGCCTCGGGACGGCCGAGGGACCGGCCTTGGATGCGGGCCGGGACGTTCCCGCCCCGGAGGTCGCGTCTGACACGCCGTCCGGTGACCAGACGGTGGTTGCCCAGGGCGAGCAGGGTGGTTCGTCGGGCCCCGGCGGGTTGGTGTTGACCCGTCAGCGGATGGGCGAAAGCGTCCCGCTGGCGGTCCTGTGGGTGCTCGCTGCCCTGCCGTTCTACCTGGCGGTGCGCCGCCGACGACTGCTGACGTCGTCCGCGAGGTAGATCGCCGGCCGACCCGTAACAGGACCGGTCGTATCTCGGTATTCCCTAGTGAACAAACCATGAGAGAGGTCGTGTCGTGAACCTGGACAACACGAGCACATCGGCGGCGTTGAGCGGGTTCATCGCCGGGGTGGTGATCACGGTGCTGTCGGCGCTGGTGTTCGTCCCTGCGGGCGGGTCCGGTGCGGGCAACGTCCTGGCGGGGTCGCAGACGGGTACCGGCGGCGACGACGGCACGGGCCTGTTCGACGGCGACTCCGGTGGGGACGGCGAGGCGGGCACGGACGGTGGCAGCGACGGTGACCCCACCGGCCTGTTCGGAAGCGACGACGGTTCGGGGGATGCGACCGGCGACGGGGCGGACACGGGCGGGTCGGCGCCGTCCGGCGCCACGACCGGTGGGGGCACGACCGGCGGTGGTACGACCGGCGGGGGCACCACGACGGGCGGCACGACGGACGGTGGGGGCACAGACGGCGGCACGACAGACGGCACGACCGGCGGCACGACAGACGGCACGACCGGCGGCACGACAGACGGCACGACCGGCGACTCGACGGCGGAGACGACCTCCGGGGGTGACGACGGGGGGACGACCTCGGGCGGTGGCGACGACGGGGGGGCGACGTCCTCCGGCGGTCAGTTGGCCTGTCAGCCGGGGAGCAACGGCGGGTCGACGGACACGGGGATCACCGGTGACTCGATCAAGATGGGTGCCACGATCGTCAAGAAGGGTGTGGGCGCCTCGTTCCTCGGTGAGGCCAAGTACGCCATGGACGCGGTGATCCGCAAGGTCAACTCCGCCGGTGGGATCTGCGGTCGGCAGTTCGACATCCTGTACAAGAACGACGACTGGGACGCGGACAAGGGCTTCCAGTACATCCAGGATCTGGTGGAGGCCGAGAAGGTCTTCGCGTTGGCGGTGGTGCCGTCGTCGGAGGGGCTCAACGCCGCGTCGGAGGCCGGCTACTTCGAGCGTGAGAAGGTCCCGGTGGTCGGTTCCGACGGGATGATCCGCAGCCAGTACACCGACGACTACATCTTCCCGGTGGCGACCTCGACGGTGTCGATGATGCACATCATGGCCGATCACGCCTGGAACAAGCTGGGGGCGCGCGAGTTCGGGCTGGTGTTCGAGAAGACGTACCGGTTCGGCATCGAGGGTGCCTACGCGTTCAACCAGGCGTACAAGCGTCTGTCCGGCGGCAAGGACATCAAGGGCTACGAGAACCCGTTCGGTTCGCCGACCTGCCAGTCGGGTACCCATTTCTGTGCGATCGCCGCCAACCAGAACGACTACTCCAACGCCAACCAGAACTTCAACAACGGATGCAAGGGCACCTGCGACTACGTGGCCTACCTGATGGAGCCGTCCACCGCGCTGCAGTGGTTCCGCTCCGGCGGCAGCCCGGCGTCGGCTTCGGACTGGTCCAAGGGCGCCGGGGCCGCGCAGCCGCTGTTCACCTACGACTTCGGTTCGAAGTGCGGTGATCCGTGCGACGACCTGTGGGTGTGGACCGGCTACAACCCGCCGATCGAGGACTACGCGAACAAGTCCGGGGTCCGTCAGTACGTCAACGACCTGCATGCCATCAACGCGCAGGCCGACGAGTTCAACCAGTTCACGGAGGGCGCCTACCTGGGGATGGTCGCGCTGGCCGAGGCGATCGCCAAGACCGGCCCGGATCTGACCCGTCAGCGTCTGATGGACACGCTGTACAACATCGAGGTCGACATCGGGCTGTCCCAGCCGCTGTCGTGGTCGCCGGGCAACCACCAGTCGAACATCTCCGCGCAGGCGTTCGAGATCAACTACCAGTCGGGCTTCAAGGAGTGGTTCTTCAAGCAGGGCTACATGCAGGACCGTTGGCCCGGCGAGGACATGGAGTAGACATGGAGCTGCTGGTCCATCTCCTGCTGGCGACCCCGCGGGTCGCGATGTACGCGCTGTTCGCCTTGGGGATCGTGCTGATCTACCAGGCGTCGCGGGTGTTGAACCTGGCGCACGGTGCGATGGCGGTGTTTCCCGCCTACGTCGTCTACACCCTGCGGCAGGCCGGGGTGCCGGTCCTTATCGCCCTGGCGGGAGGGGTGTTCGCCGGTGGGCTGCTGGGGGGCCTGGTCGAGAAGGTGTTCGTCCGCCGGCTGCGCAGCGTGTCCACGACCGCGCAGACCGTCGGGACGGTCGCGGTGTTCGGGCTGACGGTCGCGCTGGTCGCGATCGTGTGGGGCACGACCCCGATCACTCCGCCGTCGCTGTTCCCCGAGGGGACCCTGGCCATCGGGTCGTCGTCGTTGAAGTACGGCCACGTCGGGCTGATCGTGACGGCGCTCGGCCTGACCGCCGCGCTGTTCGCCCTGTTCAAGTTCACGTCGCTGGGCCTGGCGATGCGCGGCGCCGCCGACAACCGGCGTGCCGCCGCCCTGATGGGCGTCAACCCGGACCGCACGACCCAGGTCGCCTGGTGGATCGGCGGGGCCCTGGCCGGGGTCGCCGGGATCCTGCTGTCGTCCACCTCGACGCTGGATCCCTACAACCTGTCGCTGGCTGCGCTGCCCGGGTTCGTCGCCGCGCTGCTCGGCGGTCTCGAGAGCCTTCCGGGCGCGCTGGTCGGCTCGATCGTCGTCGGGCTCATGATGGGGCTGGTCCCGGCGATGGGCGCCATCCCCGGGGTGGGTGAGTTCACCGGCCAGGTCGGTGCGACCCAGGCGGTGCTGACCGTCCTCGCGCTGGTCGTGATGGCAATGCGCGGAGACAAGCTGGTCGCGACCGACGTGAGGAGTGAGGTCCTGTGAGCGCCGCCTCCTCCACACGTTCAGGGACGGCCACTTCGACGGCCGCCACGGTCCGCAACGGCCTGATCGTGGCGTTCCTGGTGCTGTGGCCGCACCTGCCGGTCATCCCCGAGACGTTCCGGGTGACCTTCCTCGGCAACTCGATCCTGGCCGGCACCTACATCATCGTGGCCGCCTCGCTGGTGCTGCTGACCGGCTGGGTCGGCCAGATCTCGCTGGCCCACGCCTCGTTCGTCGGCATCGGCGCGTTCGTCACCGGCATCGCCGTCCGCAGCGCCGGCCTGCCCTTCCCCCTGTCGCTGCCGGTCGCCGCCGGGCTGGCTGCGCTGGTTGCGGCTGGGCTGGGGCTGGTCGCCCTGCGGGTGCGAGGTCTGTACCTGGCGGTCGCCACCCTCATCTTCGCGTGGATGACCGACAGCTTCCTGTTCCTCCAGTCTTGGATGACCGGCGGGTCGGGCCAGGCAGCCACGATCGAATGGAAGCCGCTGGGTTTCGAGGGCACGATCCCCTACCTCGATTTCACCAGCCGCAAGGTCTTCTACTACGTGATGCTGGGTGCCGTGGTGGCCGTCCTGTACTCGCTGATGAACGTGCGGGACTCCAAGACCGGGCGGGCCTTCTTCGCCGTGCGCGGCTCGGAGGTCGCCGCCGCGTCGCTGGGCGTCGACGTCACCCGCACCAAGCTGACTGCCTTTGCGTTCTCCGGGTTCCTGGCCGGGCTGGTCGGCAACCTGCAGATGACCCACAACCTGATCGCGTCCTCCGGCAGCTTCGGGGTCGAAGCGTCGCTGCTGTTCCTGGCGATCGCCGTCGTCGGCGGGCTGACCTCGCTGGGCGGCGCGGTCGCCGCCGGACTCGTGTTCGCGGCGATGAGCGAGCTGTTCTTCCGCGTCGACTTCCTCGGCGGCTTCCTCGAACTCGTCTCCGCCCTGCTGCTGGCGGTCGTGCTGCTGTTCTTCCCCCAAGGCCTGGCCGGCATCCCCGACGCCGTCCGCGGCTGGCTGCGCAACAAGCTCGCCGACCCGCAGACAGCAGCCGACGAGGACGCACTGAAGGCTGCGGTGTCCGGCGTCGCGTCCGAAGATGACGACGACGCCGAGGAGCCGGAGGAGACCGTCGAGGTCGGCGTCCCGGGTGTGGCCGCCGGGCTGGACCGGCTCGGCCGACTGCGCCGTCGGGCGCTTACCTGGCTCGCGCGGATCACCGCCGACCCGGAGACCAAGCAGGAGCTGACGGCCCACACCACCCCGGACACGCTCGCGAAGGCGATCGATCCGTCAGCCGCCGAGGCCGACGCTGCGCCCGCCGGCACCGACGGTGCGGCCAGCCCCGCCTCCGCATCCGGCGCCTCGTCGAACGGGCACCGAGAGCGCGCCGGCCTGTCCTACGTGCCCGGCGAGGCCGAACGCCCCGAGCTGCCTCCCCGCGAGGAACGCACACCGATGCTGGCCGCCCGCAACATCACCGTCACCTTCGGCGGGCTGACCGCCGTGGACGATGCGACGCTGGAGGTCCGCAAGGGCGAGATCGTCGGGCTGATCGGTCCCAACGGCGCCGGCAAGACCACCCTGTTCAACGCCATCGCTGGCCTCAACGCCCCCGACACCGGCCGGGTCGAGATGTTCGGCCGCGACGTGTCCGGGCTGGACGTCCACGAACGCGCCGCCCTAGGGGTCGGGCGGACCTTCCAGCGCATCCAGCTGTTCCCCCAGCTCGACGTGTTCGACAATTTGCTGGTCGCCACCCACATCCGCAACCACACCGGCATGTTCTCGCACCTGGCGGTCACCAACGGTGCCGTCGAGGCCGAGATGAAGGCCACCGAACGGGTCGAGGCGGTCGTGGACCTGCTGGGCATCGCCGAACATCTGGACCGCCGGGTCACCGAGCTGCCGTTCGGGGTGCTGCGCATGATCGAGGTCGCCCGCGCGCTGGTCACCGGCTCCCCGCTGATCATGCTCGACGAGCCCGCGTCCGGGCTGGACAACACCGAAACCGACAAGCTCGCCGACCTGCTGTTCTGGATCCGCGAGAAGCTCGACGTGTCGC
>CAZHZQ010000074.1:0-11589 GCA_964537235.1 uncultured Actinomycetota bacterium
CCGGGACCTGCGGGTTGACCTCCTCGTAGCCGTCGATGTTGGACATGAAGCTCGCGTTCTGCTGCTCGTTGGGCGCGTACGCGGTGAAGTTCCAGGAGGCCACGAACGCCTGGGCATCGAGCGGATCGCCGTTGTGGAACGTCCAGCCGTCCTTCAGTTTGACCGTGAACGTCTGGTTGTCCTCGGTGGTGATGGACTCGGCGACCGCGTCCTCCAGGGTCGCGGACAGATCCCCCGTCTCGTAGTTGATCAGGCCCCGGAAGAGCGAGCTGACGGCCTGCGAGCCGCACGTTTCCGCGACGTTCGACGGGAGCAGGTGCTCCGGCTCACAGATGTAGATCGAGAACTCCCCTCCGGCCGTCGACTCGGCCGTCGGCTCCGGCTCCTCGCTGGGGGGTTCCGGAGGGTCGTCGCAGCCGGTGGCCGACAGGAGCAGCACGACCAGGAGCAGCACGGGACCCCTCGTCGACATCCGGGACGGCAGTGGCATCGTCAGCGCCGCGTCCGCCCACCCCGCAGGGCAGCCACCCCCGGGAGGTCCTCGCCTTCCAGGAGCTCGAGCGCCGCCCCGCCACCGGTGGACACGTGGTCCACCCGGTCGTCGAGGCCCAGCTGCCGGACCGCGGCTGCACTGTCACCACCGCCGACCACGGTGAACGCCGAGGTCTCGGCCACCGCGCGCGCGACACCCCGCGTCCCGCCGGCGAACGCCTCCCATTCGAACACACCCATCGGACCGTTCCAGAACACCGATCCCGCGCGGGCGACCGCCTCGGCGTAGGTGCCGGTCGTCTCGGGGCCGATGTCCAGACCCACCTTCCCGTCGGGGATCGCGTCGGCGCCCACGGTGGTCGGGGTGGCCTCGCGATCGAACTCGGCAGCGACCACGATGTCGGTCGGCAGGTGGATGTCGATCCCACGGCTCCGGGCCTCGTCGAGCAGCTCCCGGATCCCGTCGAGCTGATCCTCCTCGACCCGCGAGTCACCGGTGTCGTGACCCTCGGCCCGGAGGAAGGTGAAGCACATCGCCCCTCCGACCGCGAGCGCGTCGACCCGCTGGAGGAGGTTGCGCAGGACCCCGAGCTTGTCGCTGACCTTGGCGCCCCCGAGGATCGCGACGTACGGCCGAGGCGGTTCATCGAGCAGACGTCCCAACGTCGACAGCTCACGCACCAGCAACTGCCCCGCGTACGCGGGGAGGTGCTCGGCAACGCCGACCACCGAGGCGTGGGCACGGTGGGCGGCACCGAAGGCGTCGTTGACGTACGCGTCACCGAACCAGGCGAGGTCGGTGACGAAACCCCGGTCGTTGGCCTTCTCCCCGGGGTCGAAGCGCAGGTTCTCGAGCAGCGAGATCTCGCCCGGCGCCATCGCCGCGGTCGTCCGACGAGCCCGGTCGTCCACGAGGTGGCCGGAGAAGTACACCTTCTGGTCGAGGAGCTCCGACAGTCGCTCCGCGACGGGGCGCAGCGTCAGCGGCGGGTCCGGCTCCCCCTTCGGTCGTCCCAGGTGCGAGCACAGTGTCACCTGCGCCCCGGCGCCGATCAGGTGACGGAGCGTCGGGAGCGCCGCCTCGATGCGCAGATCATCCGCGACCCCACCGTCGTCGGTCAGGGGCACGTTGAGATCGGCGCGTACCAGGACACGCCGACCGGAGGCATCGAGATCGTCCAGTGTCCCGATGCCCGCGAGGAGACCCGTGGGCATCCCGGGCTTACAGCTCGTCCGCGACGAAGGCCGCGAGCTCCGCGAGCCGGTTCGAGAAACCCCACTCGTTGTCGTACCAGCCGAACACCTTCACGAGATCGCCGTTCACCATCGTGGCTTCCCCGTCGAAGACGCACGAGTGCGGGTTGCCGATGATGTCGGCGGAGACGAGCGGCTCCTCGGTGTACTCGAGGATCCCGACAAGGGAGTCGTTGGCGGCCTTCTCGTAGGCCGCCTTGACCTCGTCCACCGTGGTCTCGCGGTCGGTCTGCACCACGAGGTCGGTGATCGAGCCGACCGGGATCGGGACCCGCAGCGCCATGCCGTCGAGCTTGCCCTCGAGCTCCGGGAGCGCCAGCGACGACGCCTTCGCGGCACCCGTGGTCGTCGGGATGATCGAGATCGCCGCCGCCCGGGCCCGTCGCGGATCGGAATGCGGCTGGTCCTGCAGCGACTGATCGTTCGTGTAGGCGTGCACGGTCGTCATCAGGCCCTTGTTGATGCCGAAGTTCTCGTGCAGGACCTTCGCGAGCGGGACCACGCAGTTCGTGGTGCACGAGGCGTTCGAGATGATGTGGTGGTTCTCGGGATCGTACGCGTCCTGGTTGGCACCCAGCACGATCGTGATGTCCTCGTTCGTGGCCGGGGCGGAGATCACGACCTTCTTCGCCCCCGCGTCGAGGTGGGCGCCGGCCTTCTCGCGGCTGCGGAACAGGCCGGTCGACTCGATCACGACCTCGACGCCCAGGTCATCCCACGGCAGGTCAGCCGGAGCCCGTTCGGACAGCACCTGGAAGCCGTCCCCGTCCACCTCCAGACCGTCGTCGGTGACGCGCACCTCCCCCGGGTACCGCCCGTAGACGCTGTCGTGCCGCAGGAGGAGCGCGAGCGTCGAGGGATCGGTGAGGTCGTTCACCGCCACGATGTCGAGGTCCAGGCCCTTGTCCTTGAGTGCCCGGTAGAACATGCGGCCGATCCGGCCGAATCCGTTGATCGCGACGCGCGTCATGGTCGCTCCTCCTCAGGTGTGCGCGAGAGTCGTGCGTGAACTCCGATCCGAGGCTAGTCGAACCTGCGCAGCCGTCGGTGGACGGAAGACTTCGAGATCGGGGGGTCGCACAGCTCTCCGAGCTCGGACAGCGTCGCCTCGGGGTTGGCGAGCCGGACCAGCGCGACCTCGCGCAGCTCCTCGTCCAGCGCCTCCCAGCCCTCGCGCTCGATCGTCCGCTCCACGGACCGCACCTGGGCGGCCGCGGCCTGGACGGCCCGACGCACGTTCGCGGCGTCGGCGTTCGCCAAGCGGTTGGCCTCGCCCCGCAGATGACGCCGCAACCGCGCTTCGTCCCACTCGAGGAAGGCCCGGGACGCTCCCAACCCCGCCACCAGCGCCCCGATGGCCTCACCCGACTTGAGGACCACCCGGTGACCCCGGTCGCCGGACGACACCCCCGGCGCGGTGTCCCCGGCCTCGCCGAGCGCCGCGACCACGACCGCGGCGAGATCCTCGTTCGGGATCGGTACCTCCAGGTGAGGGTCACGCCCCGGTGTGCTCACCGATCCCGCCGCCATGATGACGCCACGGGCGAAGCCCGTCTGCGCATCGTCGCCCCGCAGCACCCGTGGCGGCGGCACCCGCCGCGGGTGCCCGTCGTCGTCGACGACGCCGACGATGCGGCCGAGCCGATCCGCGTCCTGCCGCACGACGACCAGGTAGCGGCTGCCGTCGTGCAGCCCTCCGGGCGCGTGGACCTGCAGCTCCGGGGTGACGCCGTCGAGCTCCCGGCCGATCGCGGTGAACGCGTACCTCGCCACGGCCCCGGACGTCGTCGCCAGATCGAGCTCGAGGTTGCCCTCCCGCAGATGCAACGAGCCACCGAGGAACGAGAGCCCGGCGAGCTGCGCCCGCTGTTCCCGTCGGCCGCGCACGTCGACCCGGGCGAGCTCCTGCCGGACCCGGTCGGTGAAGCCCGTCACGACACCCGTCACGCGATCAGCCCAGCGCCGCACGTCCGGGGCGCAGGATCCCGCCGAGGACGACGGCGAGCTTGCCGGGGTCGTGGCCGCCCCGGGGATCGGCGAGATCGGCCGGGACGACCTCCTTGGCGAAGGATGCCAGCTCCTCGACGGGCGCCTGCAGGGCGTTCCCGTCGATCATCGCGGTCGGTCCGTCGTGCACGACGAGGGCGGACAGCGCGAGCTCCGGAACGTGGTCGTCCAGCGCCCGCAGGTGTGCCGGCAGATCCAGCCCCTCGGTCTCGCCCGGCTGCTGGCGGAGGTTCGCGACGTGCACGACGGGGCGTTCGGTCTCGCGGACCGCCGCGGCGATCCCCGGAACGAGCAGGTTGGGGATCACGCTCGTGAAGAGGGACCCCGGCCCGAGCACGACGAGATCCGCACCACGGATCGCCGCGACGGCGGCGGGCGTCGCGGGTGGGTCCACGGGATCGAGACGTACCTCCTCGATGCGGGAGGTGCGCGCGACGGTGACCTGTCCGGTGATCTCGCCGCCCTCCACGGTCGCGGTCAGCTGCACCGGGACCGTCGTACACGGCAAGACCCGCCCGCGGGCGTCCAGGACCGTCGCGACGTAGTCGAGCGCGGAGACGATGTCCCCGTCGTTCAGGTCTGCCGTCGCGACGATCAGCAGGTTGCCGAGGCTGTGGCCCTCGAGCTCTCCGTCACCGAAGCGGTACTGGATCAGGCGTGCCAGGTCGCGCCGGGGACTCAGCGCGGCCAGAGCCATCCGCATGTCCCCCGGTGGGATGACCCCGAACTCCCGACGCAACCGGCCCGACGAGCCCCCGTCGTCGGCCGTCGTGACGATCGCGGTCACGTGGTCGACCACACGCGTCAGTGCCTGCAGGCACCGGCTCAGCCCGTGGCCACCACCGATCGCGACCGCCCGGCTGCCGTCTCCCGGACCGCGACCCACGTCGCCCAGCTCGTCGACGCTGCCGTGCGCCTCGCGCCGCGTCATTCCCGCCCCGCATCCCGGTGGTCCACGTGCACCGGCAGATCGGTCGTCTTTTGGAGGTACTCGGCGATCTCCTCGGAGATCGCCACGGACCGGTGCTTGCCGCCGGTGCACCCGATCGCGATTGTCAGGTAGCGCTTGCCCTCGTCGACGTACCCCGGCACCACCGCATCGAGCAGTGCCCGGAAGCGGTCCAGGAAGGGACCCGTGTCCTCGTGCCCCAGCACGTAGTCCTTGACCGCACGGTCCTGGCCCGTCAGCGGCCGCAGCTCGTCGACCCAGTGCGGGTTGGGCAGGAACCGCACGTCCATGACCACGTCAGCGTCCCGCGGGAGCCCGTACTTGTAACCGAAGGAGATCAGGTTCAGCCGCATCGTCGCCTCTTCGAGCGACCCGAACGCCTCCAGGAGGCGTTCCCGCAGCTCGTGCACGTTCAGATCGCTCGTGTCGATCACGAGGTCGGACATGCCCCGCAGGTCGGCCAGCACCTCGCGCTCGCGCCGGATGCCCTCGAGCACCCCCTCGGCGTCCTCCGACTCACCGAGCGGATGACGGTGGCGACTGGCCTCGAACCGTGCCACCAGCGTGTCGTCGTCCGCCTCGAGGAACAGCACGCGGACGTCGCGGTGGCGGTCACGCAGGTCCTGGACGGCATCGACCAGCTCGCCGAAGAACTCCCTCCCCCGCACGTCCGCCACCAGCGCCAGCCGATCCACGCTGCTGCCCGGCTGCGCGGCGAGCTCGACGACCTTGCTGACCAAGGTGGGCGGGAGGTTGTCGATGACGTAGTAGCCGATGTCCTCGAAGACCTTCGCGGCCTCGGTCCGACCGGCGCCGGACATCCCCGTGATGACGGCGATCCGCTCGGGGTCTCCGGGACGGTCGAGTGGGCCGTTCACGCGGTGGCCTCCTCACCCTGGCGGTCGCCGTCCAGGTGCTCGCGGACGGCGGTCGCGATCGTACGCGACACCCCGTCGACCTCCATCAGATCCTCCAGGCTGGCGCCCCGCACGGCGCGCACGCTGCCGAAGTGCTTCAGCAGGGCGCTCCTGCGGGCCGGTCCCACGCCCGGCACCCCGTCCAGCTCCGATGACGTGACCGACGCTCGGCGGCGCTTGCGCTGGTAGGTGACCGCGAACCGGTGCGCCTCGTCCCGGACCCGCTGCACCAGAAACAGGGCGTCGCTGCCGCGCGGGAGGGCGACGGGAGCGGGACGGTCCGGGAGGTGCAGCTCCTCGAACCGCTTCGCCAACGCCACGACGTCGATGCCCTCGACCCCGAGATCGTCCAGCGCCGCGCGGGCGGCCGACAGCTGTCCCGGTCCGCCGTCGACGATGACCAGGTTCGGCGGGTAGGCGAACCGGCCCGGCCGCTCCTCGACCGGGGCGGCCTGTTCCTCGAGGTAGCGCGCGAACCGACGGCGCACGACCTCGTGCATCGCGGCGTAGTCGTCGTTGCGGTCCGTGCCCAGCTTGAACCGGCGGTAGTCGGACTTCTTCGGGAGACCGTCCTCGAACACGACCATGGACCCGACGACCTCGGTCCCACCGAGGTGCGAGATGTCGAAGCACTCGATGCGCAGGGGCGCGGCGTCGAGATCGAGCGCCCCCTGGAGCTCCCGGAGCGCCTGGGAGCGCGCGTTGAAATCCTGGGCGCGCTTGAGCTTGTGCCGTTGGAACGCCTCGCGGGCGTTGTCCCGGACGGTCTCCATCAGGGTCCGCTTCTCGCCCCGCTGGGGCACGTGGAAGCGGACGCGGAAGCCGCGACCGTCGGACTCGCCACGCAGCTCCTCGAGCAGACCGGCGAGGGCATCCTCGTCGTCCGGGATCTCGGGGACGAGCACCAGCGGAGGGACGTCGTCGGGGCGGTCGCCGTAGAGCTCGAGGAGGAACGAGGTCAGCAGCTCGGCGGTGTCCAGCTGCTCGACCTTGTCCACCGTCCAGCCCTTGCGCCCCACGACGCGACCGCGACGGACGAAGAACACCTGGACAGCCGCCTCGAGCTCGTCCTCCACCACCGCCACGGCGTCCATGTCCTCCTTGCGCGAGGACACCATCTGCTGCTTCTCCAGCGCCGTGCGCGCGGCGAACAGCTGATCGCGCAGGCGGGCGGCTGCCTCGTAGTTCTGCTCCTCCGCCGCGGCGTGCATGTCGTCCTCGAGACGTTCGAGGATGTCCTCGGTGTCGCCCTCGAGGAACGCCGCCAGCTCCTCGACGAGACCGCGGTGGTCGTCCACGGAGATGTGACCGACGCACGGCGCCGCGCACCGGTCGATGTGGTAGTAGAGGCAGGGCCGCCCGTTGCGTTCGCAACGGTCGTACACGCCCTGGGAGCACGACCGGACCGGGAACACGCGCAGCAGCAGGTCGAGCGTGTCCCGGATCGCGTACGCGTGGGCGAAGGGGCCGAACCGCAGGTCCTCACGGTTGCGGGGGTTGCGCTGGACGCGCGCCCTCGGCACTTCCTCGGACGTCGTCAGCACCAGGTACGGGTAGCTCTTGTCGTCCCGGTAGCGGACGTTGTACCGCGGCCGGTGCTCCTTGATGAGGTTGTACTCGAGGTGCAGCGCCTCGACCTCGTTGTCGACCACGATCCAGTCGACCGCCCCCGCAGCCTCGAGCATGGCCTGGGTGCGCGGGTTGATCTGGTGCCAGGCCTGGAAGTAGCTCGACAGGCGGGATCGCAGGGATTTCGCCTTGCCGACGTAGAGCACCCGCCCGTGGGCGTCACGGAACAGGTAGCAACCCGGGCCGTCGGGGATCGAGCCGGGTTCGGGACGGAAGCTCGTGGCCGGGTTCTCCACGCTCTCATGGTACGGAGGGCACCGGTGCCGACCGCTTCAGCCGTCCGCGCCTCCGCGACCGACGCGACGGCGCACCGATGCCGAGACCAGGAGCACGAGCAGGACCCGCAGGTAGTGGTAGATCAGACGCAGGCTCCGGGTCGACGGCTGCCCGGCCGCGCGCGAGTGCATCGGCGTCGGCACCTCGTCCACCCGCAGGCCGGCGTACGCGGCGAGGATCAACGCCTCGACGGAGTCCATGTACTCGGCCGGATAGGTGTGCGAGAAGAATCG
The DNA here is from genome assembly GCA_964537235.1 of uncultured Actinomycetota bacterium. Taxonomy (GTDB): domain Bacteria; phylum Actinomycetota; class Nitriliruptoria; order Nitriliruptorales; family JAHWKO01; genus CAZHZQ01. The sequence goes on from CAZHZQ010000074.1 coordinate 7,758, forward strand.
CAGCGCCTCGGGGCCGAACGCCCGGAACCCCGACGACGTGTCGGTGAACCGCCGACCGGACAGCAGGTGCACGACCACACGGAGGAACCCCATCGCTCCCCCGCGGACGTGACCGACGTCGTAGTCGGCCTCGTCGGCCGCGAAACGGCTGCCGACGACCATGTCCGCGCCGTCGTCCAGCGCGGCGTGCAGTCTCCCGATCGCCTCGGCATCGTGCTGACCGTCGGCGTCGAACTGGACCACGCGCTCGTAGCCGTGGGTCGCGGCGTACCGGAAGCCCGTCCTCAGCGCGCCGCCGATCCCGAGGTTGAAGGGCAACCGCGCCACCCGGACCCCCGCCCGTCGGGCCACCTCCGCCGTGCGATCGCGTGACCCGTCGTCCACGACGAGCACCTCGTGGTCGGGCACGGCGGTCGCGAGCTCCGCGAGCACGTCCGGCAGCGCGGCCTCCTCGTTGAAGGCCGGGATGACCACGAGGGTGCGGGGCCTCGATCCGGTCACGACGTTGCCCGCCGCTCGAGGTACTGCCGGACGCTGAACGCCATGGCGGCTGCGGCCGCCACCGACCCCATGAGGAACCCGATCTCGAGACGCAGCGCCAGGCGGTCCGTCTCGATCGCGAACCCGGCGACCGAGACCAGCAGCCCGAGCCCGAAGCCGGCCGCAGCACGGGCGTGCTCGCCGAGGGCGATCACCGCCTGCGCGTACGCCAGCGCGACCATGTACGCCCCGGCGCCGGCCGCGAGCAGGAACAGGTCCATCCGCTCGAGCTCGAAGGCGCTCCCGAACAGGACGCGCACCACCCAGGGTCCGAACGCGAACGCCGCCACCGCCCCGGCGATCCCGATGCCCGCCACCAGCGCGATCAGACGGCGCAGGCTCGACCGGAACGCCTCCAGCTGTCCCTGACCGGCCAGCCGCGAGAGGTGCGGCAGGAGGGCGGCCTGGACCGCTGAGAACACGAACAGCGGTACCCGCGCCACCACGAAGCTCGCGAGGAACGCACCGACCACCGCCTGCTCCCCCGCGCCGGCCAGCAGCGGGGCCGCGAGCAGGGCCGCGTTCGCGAGCCCCTGGGAGAGCACCGATCCGCCGAGCAACCACCCGAGGGCACCGGACACCTCCGACCACCCCACGGCCGGACCCGGTCGCAGCCACCCTCCCCGCCGCACGCCGACGAGCCAGGACCCCAGGGGCGCCGCCCCGAGCACGACCCCGTAGGGTCCGGCCGCCGCGACCCCCAGGACCGCCAGCATGCCGCAGGCAACCAGCCGCACCACACCCTCGGCCGCCAGCACCATCCCGTACCGACCGAACCGTCCGACGCCGGACAGCACGCCCCGGAGCAGGTGCTCTCCGGCGAACCCGACCACCGCCAGGAGGAGACCGACCAGCAGCAGCTCCTGCCCCTGGAACAGCGGACCGACGGTGAGCGAGGCGGTCGCTATCCCGGCGATCACGAGCAGTCCCGCGGCCGCCGCGCCGATCGCCCCGATCCGGCGGACCACCGGTCGCGCCCCGACCCCCCGTGCGGAACGGGACGCCACCAGGCGCGAGACCTCCTGCTCGAGGGGGAGGAACACCCCTGGGCCGGCCGTGAAGACGATCGCCCACAGGGACGACACCGGGGCGATCTGGACCGGCCCGAGCACCCGGCCGCTGATCACGAGGAACCCGTAGGACGTCAGCCCCAGGACCCCCAGTCCGACCCCCACGCTGGCCGCTCCCTCCGGCAGCGGGTTACGGCGCCGCAGGCTCCCGAGGAGCGAGCTCACTCGTCCGCGCCGTCCGGCTCGGACGGTCCCGAAGAGGCGTCAGGCTCGGTCGTCTCCGCTCGCAGGATCGCCAGCTCCTCCGCCAGCGTCCGGGTCCGTTCCTCGAGGCGCGAGAGCTCCCAGGACACGTGCACCGCGACCAGCAGCAACAGGATGATCGCCGCGAGGAACAGCGTCGTCGGCGGGTAGAAGATGCCCAGCGCGAGCGATACCCGGTTGAGGAGCGCGGGCGAGATCGCCAGCACCACCATCGTGAGCCCCACCGACAGCCACAGGAACGCGTACTTGGCCCGCAGCTCGCGGCGCCTGACGAAACGGATGATCAGCACGAGCACGAACACGGTCACGATCGAGACGAGCAGGTGCGCCTTCGGACTCATGCGGTTGCCTCCGCCCCGGCCTCCGGTGACCGCGGTGATGGTACGTGACGCCCGGTCGCCCCCCTCCCTAGGCTCCCCTCGCCCACCCGAAACGTCCCCCCAGGGGCCGCGATGCCGCCGAACGGAGATCCGACGGTCTCGGTCGCCATGGCCGTCCTCGCCCCCGATCCACGCCACTTCCCGACGGCCGTGCGCAGCGTGCTCGAGCAGACCCACACCGGCCTCGAGCTCGTGATCGTGGAGGACCCCTCCGAGCGGTCTGCCGCCGACCAGCTCGCCGGCATCGACGACCCCCGCTTGCGCCTGATCCGCAACGCCGAGCGTACGTCCCTGGTCGAACAGCGGAACCGCTCGGTCCGGGAGTGTCGCGCCGATCTCGTCGCCATCCTGGACGCCGACGACATCGCCCACCCGGACTGGCTGTCCGCCCAGGTCGCGACGCTCCGGGACCATCCCGAGGTGGACGTCGTCGGCACCCCCCTCCGGGTGGTGGACGACGAGGGGAGCTTCGTCGGCTACCGCGACTACCCCCGCGAGCACGAGGAGATCGTCGCGGCGATGCCGCGGTACAACCCCGTCGCCCAACCCGGCGTCGCCTTCCGGCGGGCCGCGTTCGAGGACGTGGGCGGTTACCAGGCGCAGTTGGCGAACGAGGACTACGACCTGTGGTCGCGGATGGCGCGGTCCGGTCACCGGTTCCGCAACCAGGACCGCGCGTTGGTCGACTACCGCGTGCACCCCGGGTCGATGAAGGCCCGGAAGCTGCGTGAGACGATCCGCGGGACCCTGGACGTGAAGCGGCGGCACTGGCGCGACCGGATGGGTCTGCGCGACCGACTGTGGTTCCTGGTGGAGATGCTGCTGCTCCTGCTCCCGCCCCGCCTCGTGTACACGGTGTTCGTTCGCCTGCGCTACTCCCGGATCACGCCGTGAGCGCCGTGAGCGCCCTGACCACCGTGAGCGTCGAGGGCCTGATCCGACCTGCCGACTGGCGGTGGTCGCCGGCGAGGATCGCGATCGCCGTCGCCTACGTCGTCGCCACGGTCGCCATCACCCTCCTCTTCCGCCCCGTCCTCGCGCCGCTGACCGACACCGTCTGGGCGGAGGACGGATCAACCTTCCTGTCGTTCGCGTTGGAGCGCAGCACGGTCAGCGCCCTCACGACCTCCTACTCCGGCTACCTGCACCTGCTCCCGAGGGTCCTCGCCGAACCCGCGACCGTGGTCCCGCTGAAGGCCGCTGCCGAGGTGCTCGCGGGCGGGGCGACGCTGGTGGTGTCCTGCGCGAGCGTGCTGGTGTTCCACGCCTCCTCCGGGCACATCCGATCGCCGTGGCTCCGCGGGGGCCTCGCGGTGCTCATGGCCCTCGTGCCGCTGTCTGGCACCGAGGCGCTGGCCAACGTGACCAACCTCCACTGGTACGTGACCTTCACCGCGTTCTGGGTGCTGCTGTGGCGGCCGCGTGGCTGGCCCGGCGCCGTCGTCGCCGGAGGCGTGCTGCTGGCCGCGGTGCTGACCTCACCCCAGGCGATCCTGCTGCTCCCGTTGGCGCTGCTCCGGTTCCTGCCGCCCCGAACGCCCGAGGTCGTCTGGTCCACGGTCGCCTACCTGTCCGGCGTGGCACTCCACGTCGCGGTGATCGTACGCGTCGTGAACACGGGGACGGGACTCGTCGGGG
>CAZHZQ010000075.1:0-4351 GCA_964537235.1 uncultured Actinomycetota bacterium
TCAGGCCCCTTCGGGCAGCTCGAGGAGGTCGACCACGAACACCAGCGTGGCGTTCGGCGGGATCGCGTCACCGGCGCCCCCCTCGCCGTAGCCGAGCTCCGGCGGGATCACGATCCGACGGCGGCCCCCGACGTGCATCGGACCGGCCTCCAGGCCCTCGCCGCTGATCCCACGGGCGAACCCCGGGACGACCTGGTCCAGCGAGAACGGGACCGGTTGCCCGCGATCCCACGAGGCATCGAACCGCGTCCCCTCCTCCCACGTCACCCCCACGTAGTGCACCAGGACTCGCGCCCCCGGTTCCGCGGGCGACCCTTCGCCGATGATGAGGTCCTCGACCTGCAGCTCCGAGGGCGGGTCCCCGTCGGGGATCTCGACGGTCGGCTCCTCCCGCTGCGCCGCGGCCCCGGCGTCCTCCGCCGGGGGCCGGGTGTCGTCGGCCGGGGGGTCCTGGTCGCCTCCGCAGGCGGTCAGAACGAGCACGACAGCCAGGGGGGCGAGCACGGTCACGAACGTCCGGGGCACCAGGGTCCTACCTCCGTTGGGCGACGGCCGCGCAGGCTACATCCTGCCCTTCGACCCGCCCGCCGGTTCGGGTCCCGCCGTCCGGCCCAACTACGCTCCGCCCGACGGAGAGGACCGATGGCATGACCGAGACGCCGGACGGCGACGACACCTTCGACTACGGCGAGCTGCTGGTGCTCCAGCACGCCGATCACACCGGGCCGTCGACCCTGACACCGGTGATGGACGCCCGCGGAGACCGGCGCGCCTGGCGGCTGGTCGACCTGGGAGCCGGCGCCCCGATCCCGGAGCTCGACGACGTGCGCGGGATCCTGGTCCTCGGCGGGCCAATGGGGGTCGCCGACACCGCCCGACACCCGTGGATCGACCGGGAGCTCGAGATCCTGGTCGACGCCGGCGACCGCGAGATCCCGGTCTTCGGCATCTGCCTGGGGGTCCAGCTCCTCGGCACCGCGCTGGGAGGCACCGTCGAGGAGCGCGACGTCCCGGAGATCGGTCTGCTGCCGTTGACGCGTACGGAGGCGGCCCACGACGACGTCGTCTTCGCCGGATGGCCCGACGGCGCGGCGGCCGTGTTCGTGCACGACGACGAGGTGACGCGTCTCCCCGAAGGGGCGGAGCCGATGCTCGACGGGTCCGAGGGCGTCGCGGCGTGGCGGGCGCCGGACGGGGTCAGCTACGGCGTCCAGTTCCATCCCGAGGTCGATGCCGCACAACTGGCCGGGTGGGCGGAGCGGGACGAGAGCCGGTCGCGGTTCAAGGCGGCCGGGGTCGATCCCGACGCGTTCGTGGCCGAGGCGCGACGGCGCGACCGGTTCCTGCAGGCGGTGGGCCGCAGCCTGATCGGCCGGTGGCTGGACCAGGTCGTCGGTGCCGACGACCCCGACCCCAAGCGGGGCCGGCGCGCCCGCTGAGGCGCGGGACGTCCGGCCGACGCCGGACGCGCCCCCGTGGTCAACCACGCTCCAACGGGCGACGGCGACGCTGGTTGCGCTGCTCCTCACGGAGCGCATCTCCGCCGATCTGGGCGAAGCGCAGGACGGTGACCAGCCCGATGCCACCGATCATGTTCCCCAGAGCCGCCCACGAGAACACGGTCAACCAGTCGCCGTAGCCGTACGGGGCGCCGGCCACGAGGCCCGCGAACATCTCGAGCGAGGCCACGACGCAGTGGTTGATCTCGCCGATCGTGAGCAGGAAGCCCGCGGAGATCGCGGCGACGATCTTGGCGCCCTGTGACCGGGTGCCCTCGATCATCCAGGTCATGATCGTGATGATCGCCCCGCCGAGCATCGCCATGGCCAGCGACCGCCAGCCGATCCCGATCTCGACGAAGTGTGCTCCGAGCTCGACGGCGGTCTCCCGGAGTCCGGGGAAGCCACTGACGATCAGCGCCGCCACGACCCACCCGCCGACCAGGTTCGTGACGGCGGTCCCCGCCCAGAGGCGGCCCAGGCTGTAGAACCCCTCGCGACGCGCGACGATGGCCGCGATCGGCACGAGGAAGTTCTCGGTGAACAGCTCGCTGTTCGCCAGCGTCAGGGCGATGAAGCCGATCGTGAACGCCAGGGAGGCCAGCGTCTTGCTCCCGGTGGCATCCAGCACGATCAGCAGGCCGAACACGCCGATGCTGACGTCCACCCCGCCGACGAGCCCAGTGGCGAGCAGCGCCGCCGGGCTGCGGTCGAGACGCCGCACGCCCTCGTCGACGGTGAGACGGAACGCGAACTCGACGTGCTCGCCGTCCTCGGACGACGCGGACTCCACGCCAGCGGTCGAAGCGGTCCCCATGCGGCCTCCCCGCGTCACGCGGCGTGGTGCGTATCGCTGGACGCTACGACCGGGGGCGGCGTCACCCGGATCGGGATGGGGGCGGACGTCCGCTGTCCGTTCGGCCCCGTCAGCGTGGCCACTCGGCGTACGAGGCTGCCCGGCGCAACACGTCGTCGCTCACGACCGCCGACCCGCCGACGGCGTGGACCGGGCCGATCGCGTCGGCGTGGTCCCGGAGCCACCCGTAGACCCCCGCCGAGGCGTCCGTACGTCGGCCGTCGATCAGCACCAGGGCTCGACCGGCGGCGGCGACCGCCGGTCCGGACGCCAGCGCGTCGGGGAAGTCGAGCCCGGTGGCGAGGTACAGGTCGCTGAGCTCCGCACCGCCGGAGCCCAACAGCTCCTCGGTGACGGCGATGCCGGTGGCGTAGCGATCGGGACCGGCCAGGCGGGCGGTCTCGCGATCCAGGTCCCGGACGGTCTGCTCGACGTCCTCGCCGATCGCCGCGGTGCCGCCGACCAGCCGCACCCGCCCGATGCGATCGCCGGACAGGACGTCGCGCACCACCCCGGGCAGCTCGTGGCTGCGGGTGAGCAGGATCGGGACCCCTTGGCGCGCCGCGAGCACGCTGGAGGTCAGCGAATCCGGCCAACCTGCTGCGTCCTCGGTGGCCTGACCGAGCGCGAGCAGGGGTGACACCGTGCCCTCGGTCGAGCTCAGGACCTCCCCGGCGACCGCGGCGGACAGTTCGAAGGGGTCCGCGCCGGCGATGCGACGGATGTCGTCCGCGTCCATCCCGGCACGTTCCACGAGCTGCTGTTCGGTGCTCGCGGGCAGCCGATCGGTCGCGCCGACGAGCACCGCGGACACGGCACCGAGACGCTCGATCTCAGCGATCGCCGCGTCCGTCAGGGAACGGGTCTCGGGGCTGTCCTGGCTCCACGACAGCAGGACGGGGGCCGCGTTCTGCGCCGCGAGCGGGGCGGCGACGAGGGCCTCGGGGTACACGTCGGCCGGCGCGATCACGACGGTCTCGGCCTGCTCGAAGTGACGCCCGGACAGGGCGACGGCCGTCTGGATGCGGTTCGAGCCCGCGATCCGGTCGTGCGGCCCGGGCGGGGGCGGCGCGCCCTCGGGGCCCCAGGTCCGGCCGGCGTCGTAGGCGGCCTTGACCGGCGGGTAGGGGTTGGTCTTCGGAGCGCCCCAGCCGTGTCCCTCCCAGATCTCGAAGTGGGTGTGGTCGCTCCCGCAACCAGCGTTGCCGGAGGATCCGACGTAGGCGATGTGCTCGCCCTCGGACACCCGGACACCCTCGAGGGTGCCGCGCTCGTCGAGGATCTCGACCAGCCGTGGGCTGTAGGCGTTGTCGACCCCGCCCAGGCCGTCGCAACCGTCGGGGCGGCCGGGGGTGTCGTTGTTGAGGTGGACGTAGAAGTAGCTGTGCCCGTCGTCCCCGCTGATCAGCAGGTAGTAGGACGAGGCGTAGGAGCCCTCGCGCGTGCCCTCGTTCTCGGCGCTGTAGATCGTGCCGTCAGTGGCGGCGTAGACCTGTTGCATCTGCTCGCCCATCAGGTCGACGCCCTCGTGGCCACCGCCGCCGCGCGCGTCACCCCAGGTGTCCGAGAAGTCGACCGGCAGCTGCTGGGGGAACCAGATGTCCGCGTCGTGGGCCTGCACCGCGCCGACCGGCAGCAGCGCGAGGAGGATGGTGAGCGCCGCGAGCACCGTGACGGACGTACGGGTGCGGCGAGCGTTCACGTGTTGCGGCTCCTGTTGACCGCGCGACGGCCGCGGCGCGGTCTCGGGTGTCGGTGCGTGGTGCTCGTGTGCCTGGTGCTCGTGTGCGTGGTGCTCGGGCTGGCCCGTCGGGTCTTCGGCACGAGGCCGGCGATCCTCGACCTGTACGAACGGACAGGTTCGTACGGACACCGTGCGGAAGACGCTCCGGAGGAGGCTAGCGAACGAGGGCAACCAGCCGCACGTAGGCTCGACCGCGACGGGTCATCGCGGTCATCACCGCGCGAACTGTCGCGGTCATCACCGCGCGAACTG
>CAZHZQ010000075.1:4451-11226 GCA_964537235.1 uncultured Actinomycetota bacterium
TCGCGGTCATCACCGCGCGAACTGTCGCGGTCATCACCGCGCGAACTGCTGCGTGACCATGAGGCCGTACGGGCCGCGGTAGACGCCGATCCCCACCCGGCGATACTCCGGGCCGAGGATGTTCGCGCGGTGTCCCGGTGAGTCCATCAGCCCGCGGTGCGCTCGCGCGGCCGAAGGCGCCAGCGCGAGGTTCTCCCCGGCCGCTTCGTAGGTGATCCCCGCCCGGCGCATCCGCGTGAAGGGGTCGGTACAGCGCGGATCCTCGACCTCGTCGGGACCCGCCCCCTCACACTCGGGTGTCTCGTGTGCGAAGTACCCCCGCAGGTACATGTCCCGAGCGTGCGCCCGCCCGACGCCACGCAGGGCGGCGTCCGCCGCGAGCGGTGGCAGGCCCTCCGCGGCCCGCGCCCCGTTGAGCAGGGCGAGGATCTCGGTCTCGGCCGGCTCGTCCACGTCGACCTGCGGGGCGTGCACCGGCGGGAACGTGAACGTGCCGCGGTCGCCGGCGGCGAGGTCGACGTCGGCCGGCAGATCGGTGCAGACGTCCTCGCCGTGCGAGAGCGTGAAGCCGTACCCCAGTTGCTGGCTCACCCAGAGCAGCACGGGGCGTCCGAACGTCGCGATGCGTTCGCCCCCGACGTGCAGGGGGTTGGCGCCGGAGATCAACATCCGGGCGACCGGGGCGTCGCAGACGGGTCGCGCGGTTCGCAGCCGCGTCCCGGGGACGGTGACGGCGAGGAGCAGCATGCCGGTGATGAGCAGGACACTCCACATCGTGGCGAACGCGGTACCTCCGACGCCGTCCAACCGCCGGAAGGGCAGAGCGCTGGTGTGACGACCCGCCCACCGCGCCACGAACAGGGCGATCCCGTAGACGCCGACGAAGACCACGGCACCGCCGACCGCCGCCGTCCAGCCGTCGAAGACCGCCCGGATCGTGGGCCACACGAGCGATGCGACGGCGATCGCGGCGATCAGCCCGACGAGCTCGACGACCTCGACCATCAGCCCGCGACGCCACCCGCGGAACGCGTACGCCCCGACGAACAGGACGAGGAGGACGCTCAGGAGCACGTCGGCAACCTACCGCCGGTCCCCCAGTCAGGACCCGCAGGTCAACCGCCCGCGACCGCCGGCACGATCGAGACCACGTCCCCGTCGTCGACGGTGGTGTCCAGACCGTCCTGGTAACGGACGTCCTCGTCCCGGACGAACACGTTCACGAACCGGCGCAGCTCGCCGTCGTCGTCCAGGATCCGCTCGGCGAGGCCCGGGTGGGCATCCTCGAGCTCGGAGATCGCGCCCCGGACGTCGGACGCGGCGACCTGAACCTGCGCCACCCCGCCGGTGTGCTTGCGCAGCGGGCTGGGGATGCGGACGGTGGCGGGCATCTACTGCTCCTCGTCGTGGTGGAGGACGTCGCGTTCGAAGGCCTCGAGCGACGGTTCGATCGTGCGGGTGGGTCCGACGTGGCCGGTCAGCGCCTCGACCGTCTTGAGGCCGTGCCCGGTGACCAGCGCGACGACACGCTCGTCGGGACCGATGTCGCCGCGCCGGGCGAGCTCGGCGAGCGTCGCGATCGTCACCCCTCCGGCGGTCTCGGCGAAGATGCCCTCGGTCTCGGCCAGCAGCCGGATCCCGTCGCGGATCTGCTCGTCCGTGACGGCCGCGATGCTGCCCTCGGTGCGGCGCACCGCCTGCAGGGCGAACCACCCGTCGGCCGGGTCCCCGATCGCCAGGGACTTGGCGATCGTGTCGGGCTTGACCGGACGGATGTCGTCGCTGCCCTCCTCGAACGCGGTCGCCACCGGACCGCACCCGGCAGCCTGCGCCCCGGAGATGCGGACGCCGTGGTCGTCACCGGCCCCGGATCCGATACCGGACACCAGGCCGTAGCGGGTGACTTCGCCGAAGGACTTGTCGACCTTCACGAGCTGCGCCCCGGACGCGATCGGGACCACGACGTGGTCGGGCAGCTCCCAACCGGCGTCCGGACCGGAGCCGGCGTGTCGGCCCAGCTGCTCGGCGACCTCGAAGCCCAGGGTCTTGGAGCCCTCGGCGTAGTAGGCGCGCAGGTTCACGTTGACGAACCCCCACCCCTGGGTGTCCGCGATCTCGGCGCACAACCGGTTGACCTGGTCGTAGTTGCCGACGACCGCGATCACGTTGGTCCCGTAGATCGCCGAGGTGACGATCTTGGCCTCCTCGAGGTCGTGCGGGATCAGCACGAACGACGGCATCCCGGCCTTCGCCGCGTGCGCGGCGACGGCGTTCGCGAGGTTGCCGGTCGAGGCGCAGGCCAGGGTGTCGATGCCCAACGCGCGGGCGGCGTCCAGCGCGACGGCCACGACCCGGTCCTTGAACGACCCCGTCGGGTTGCGGGTGTCGTCCTTGAGCCACAGCTCGCGCAGCCCGAGCCGCTCGGCGAGCTGCGGGGCGCGCACGAACGGGGTGAAGCCCGCGCCGAGGTCCGGACGTTCCAGCGACGACGGGCCGGGTACCGGCCCCTCCTCGAGGACCGGCAACATCGACGCGTAGCGCCAGACGTTGTCGGGACCGGCGGCGATCGCCTCGCGGGTCGCGTGGCGGGCGACGACGTCCTCGTCGTAGACGACCTCCAAGGGGCCGAAGCAGGCGCTGCAGACGTGGGTGGGACCGAGGTCCTCGGGTTCCCCGCACACCCGGCAGCGGAGACCGGTGATGTTGGGGACCAGGGTGTCGGTCGTGAGCGTGGCTGGCATGCCGTTCCTCTCGTGTCACGTGCGCGGAGAGAGGAGGCTGCGGGAGATCTGCCCTTCCCGGGTCCTGGCGGGGAGGTCCGGTGCGGGCGTGAGTCACGCCGGCCCATCGTTCCCGGACGGCTGTCGCCGACGCGGAGACCGGGTTTGGCACCTTCCCTGCGGCTCTGCAGGGGGTTGCCGAGGCGTCCTCGGGCCCGAGCCCTCTATTAAGCCGCGAGGCCGTGCGGCCCCGGCGGCACCTCTCCGGATGAGCGTGCTCCCGCTACGGTGCCAGCCAGATGGCATCTGTGCAACTCGACCCCCCAGCGCTCCGGTGGTTCCACGAGCGGACGTGGCACCACACCGACGTCGACGCGGCCACGCTCCTCGACGCCAAGAACGGCCAGGACACCAGCGTCTCGGTGGTGATCCCGGCCCTGGACGAGGGCGACACGATCGCCGCGGTCGTGCAGGTCTGCAGCGCGCTGCGTGAGGACGGGCTCGTGGACGAGGTCGTGGTCGTGGACGGAGGCTCGAGCGACGGCACACCTCGCCGAGCTCGCGCTGCGGGGGCGCGGGTGGTCGAGCAGCACAACGTGATGACCGACGCCGGGCCCGGGACGGGCAAGGGCGATGCGCTGTGGAAGGGGCTGGCGCTCAGCGACGGCGACATCGTCGTCTACCTGGACGCCGACCTCCACGATGCCGACGAGCGGTACGTGGTCGGGCTGCTCGGCCCCCTGGTGCTGGAGCCGGAGGTCGGCTACGTCAAGGCGTGCTACGACCGCCCCCTCGAACTCGGTGCCGAACGCCAACCGAGGGGCGGCGGCCGGGTCACGGAACTGACGGCACGCCCCCTGCTGGCCGCCTTCTGGCCGGAACTGGCCGGTCTCGCCCAGCCGCTGTCCGGGGAGTACGCGGGCAGACGCGACGTGCTGGAGCAGGTGCCCTTCGTCCAGGGCTGGGGCGTCGAGTTCGCGCTCCTGGTCGACATCGCCGACCGCTTCGGGCTCGACACGATCGGCCAGGTGGACCTGGGGACCCGGCTGCACAGCCACCAGCCCCTCGCCGCCCTCGGCCGCATGGCGGCCGAGATCGTCCACGTCGCGGCCGACCGGTTGACGGCGGAGGGCCGTCTGGCCTCGGACGTCGCCGACCTGCTGTTCCAGCCGGAGCGGGATGTCGGAGGTCGTCTGCACCTCGAGCAGGCAACCGTCCAGGTCCTCGAACGGCCGTCGCTACGAGCCTGAGGTCCCCACGGTCGAGGGATCCGGAAGATCGGGTGACGACCACGACGCCCGGGTGTTGAGCAGGTGCAGGCTGATCAGCTTCGCGGCGGCGACGGCCGGGACGGCCACGAGCATCCCGAGGATCCCGTACAGCGAGCCGGCGACGAGCAGCGCGAGCATGACCGTGATCGGGTGCAGGTCGACCGTGCGTGACATCACGTTGGGGCTGATCACGTGGTTGTCGACCTGCTGGACCGCCGTCATGACGATCACGACCAGCAGCGCCTGGTCGAACCCGCCTCCCGTGGTCAGCGCCACCAGGACACCGATCGCCCCGCCGACGAACGGACCGATCAACGGCACGATGTTGAAGATCCCGGTGACCAGACCGACCAGTGCCCAGAACGGCAGACCGATGATCAGCAACCCGATGGAGGTGGTGATCCCCACGAACGCGGCGATCATCAGCTGGCCACGGAAGTAGCCGCCGACACGGGCGCCGACGCCCTCGGTGAGGCGCAGCACCTCGTCGCGGTGCTCGGGTGGGATCAGCCGCTTGATGCCCTCGGTGATGCCGGGCAGATCGGCCAGCAGGTAGAAAGCCAGCACCGGCCCCAGCAGGATGATGATGGCGAGGTGAAGGATCTCCCGGGCCACCGATCCCGCCCCGCTGATCACGTTGGTCAGTTGGTCGCGCGCCCGCTCCCCGACGACGTACTGGCGGAACGCGTCGCGCACCTCGCTGGAGGAGGGGTCGAGGTTGATGTTCGTCTCGATCCCCAGCCGTCCCATCTGGGCGTTGACCGCGTCCTGCACGTTCACCGCGATGTCGGGGGCGTCCTCGGCGAGGTCGCCCACCTGGTCGGCCAACAACGGACCGAGGAACGAGGCCGTCACCACGACGGCGCCGGTCAGGATCACGTAGGCGAGGGCCGTCCCGGCCACCCGCGGGACCCCACGCTGCGCGAGCCTCCGCACGAACGGGTTGAGCAGGTAGACGATCACGATCGCCAGGGCCAGCGGTGGCAGGATGATCCCGAGGGGCGCGCGCAGCACGTACCAGGCCCCGACCAGGAGCAGGATGGTCCCGATGGCCGCCCACACCCGGTAGGCCCACAGTCGCGCGCGTTCGAGCCGCTCCACACCGTTCCTCGGTCGCTCGGCCGGAACGCTAGCAGCCGATCTCATCGGTCCGACGCCGCCGCCTGCACGGTCAAGGTCGGCGACGGACCTGCCGATAATTCATCGGACGATGCTTGTTCCGGCCGAGGCGTCACTCCACGTGCACAGCCGATTACCAAGACGTACAGTCGAACCGCCGAGCGAGTGCAGGGAGGGACCGTGGCAGACCAGCGCAAGGTTCTCGTCGTCGATGACGAGGCCGACGTCCTCCTGCTCTGCCGGGTGAACCTGGAGTTCGAGGGCTACGAGGTGGTCGAGGCCGGCGACGGCGAAGAGGCCATGCAGAAGGTGCGCCAGTACGATCCGGACGTCATCCTGTTGGACGTGATGATGCCGAAGATGGACGGCTGGCAGGTCCTCGCCGCGTTGAAGGCCGACCCCGAGACCGCGGACATCCCGGTGGTCATGCTGACCGCCAAGGTCCAGGACCAGGACCAGATCCGCGGCTGGTCGGGCGGCGCTGCCGACTACATCACCAAGCCGTTCTCGCCCCTGGCGCTCTCGCAGGTGCTCGAGAACGTCCTCAGCAACGATCCCGAGGAGGAGGAGCGCCGCCGGCGCATGATCCTCGAGAAGCTCCAGCTCCTCCAGAACAACTAGAGCAGCCACAACGACTAGCTCTCGGGGTAGTCCTCGCCCACGATGACGTGCGCATCGACGCTGTCGGACAGGTTGTCCGGCTTCTCCTCGACGACGCTCAGCTCGGGGATGTCCTCGCGGATCATCACCGCGTCGTCCCGGTGGCCGTCGGTGTAGAAGACCGTCGACCGCTCGTAGGTGCGCACGGCCCGGTTCGTGGCGACGACCCTGTAGCCGAGCTCCCGCAGCCGGTCCACGACCGCCTGCAACCGGTCGCCGTCCCCACCCGTGGCGTCGAGCACCTGCACGGATACCGATGAACGCGTCTCGTCGGTCGCCGCCTCGGTCCCGTCGGGCTCCGGAGTGGCGGTCTCGGTCGGAGTGGTGGTCTCTGTCGGCGGGGCGGGCTCGGTCGCCGGCTCCGAGGTCGGTTCCGCGGTGGTGCGGTCGGGGGAAGGTCCGGTCGCATCGTCCTGGTCCGGTTCGCCCGACCCGGCCGTCGGCGTCGCGGTCGTGTCGGTCGGGGCGCTGATGACGGGGCCTTCCGAGGTCGGACCTCGGAAACGGCCGATCCCCCAGAACACCAGCGCGACGACCGCGATCAGCCCGGCACCGATCGCGAGATGGCGCATCAGGGAGGCCGCGAAGCTGCGGTCCCCTGGCGGAGTGTGTCGGGCGTCGCTCATCGGGCGGACCCTACGGGGACGACGTCACCGACGCCCACCGGGCTAGCTGCCGATGTCGACACCCAGGCGACGAGCCGCCCGCTTCCGCTGCCGCGCTGCACGCAGGCGGCGCAGACGCTTGACGAGCATGGGGTCGTAGGCCTCGGCGTCATCCTCGTCGATGATCCGGTTGAGCAGCTGGTAGTAGCGGGTCGGGGACAGGTCGAAGTGGTCACGGATCGCCTGTTCCTTGGCGCCCGCGTACTTCCACCACTCGCGTTCGAAGTCGAGGATGGCACGGCCGCGTGCGTCCAGCCCGCCGAGTTCGTCTTCGTGATGCATCGGTGCCCTCACGTCGCGTGGGTGCGAGCATCGCATCCGAACTACATCGATGCAACTA
>CAZHZQ010000076.1:0-11150 GCA_964537235.1 uncultured Actinomycetota bacterium
AGGGGTTCATGATCCAGGCCGGCGATCCCACGGGGACCGGGGCGGGCGACCCCGGTTACACGATCGAGGGTGAGCTCGAAGCGGCCGAGCAGGAGGGCTACCGTCGTGGCATCCTCGCCATGGCGAACAGGGGTGGCGACCCCAACACGGCCAGCACCCAGTTCTTCATCGTGCACGCCGAGGACGCCGGGTTGCCCCCGCAGTACGCGGTGTTCGGCGAGGTCGTCGAGGGGATCGACGTCGTGGACCTGATCGCCGCCGTCCCGACGGGGACGGTGGACGGACGGCCCGACGTCCCGAGCGAGACCGTGTACATCGAGGACGTGACGATCGAGGAGCTGCCGGCCGACGGCGGCTCGTGAACAAGCGACAGGAGCACACCGTGACGAAGCCGTACGACAGTCCGCCGGACATGCAGCTCGACACGTCGAAGGACTACGCGGCGTCGATCGAGACCACCGAGGGCACCATCGAGGTGGACCTGTTCGCCGACGGCGCCCCGCGCACCGTCAACAACTTCGTGTTCCTGGCCCGGGACGGGTTCTACGACGACGTGATCTTCCATCGAGTGATCGAAGGATTCATGGTCCAGGGCGGTGACCCGGAGGGCACCGGTACCGGCGGTCCGGGGTACCGCTTCGACGACGAGCTCGAGGTCGCCGAGGAGCACGGCTACGCGCGGGGAACGCTGGCCATGGCGAACGCGGGCCCGGACACCAACGGCAGCCAGTTCTTCATCATGCACCAGGACAACGCGCTGCCGCCGAACTACTCGGTCTTCGGAGAGGTCACCGATGGCATGGACGTCGTCGACGCGATCGCGACAACGGACACCGATCCGCGTGACCGTCCGGTCGAGGAGGTCCGGATCGAGCAGGTGAGCATCTTCGAGTCCTGAACGGGTGCGGAGCGAGGGGACGTCGGGCGCGCGGGTCGCGCGGTACGCGGTCGCGGTCGCGGTCGTCGCGGTCGTCGCCGCGATCGCCGTGTTCGCGTACTCGTACCTCGGCGGTGAGCGCCCCGAGGAGGAGGTCGCCCGGGAGTTCCTGACGGCCTTCTTCGCCGGCGAGGGGGGAGCGGTCTACGAACTGACGACCCCCGGGTACCGGTCGGTCGTGTTCCGCGAGGAGCTTCAGGTGCTGTCCGACGAGGTCGCGTCGGTCGCCGGGGACGACGTGGCCATCACGATCCTGGGGTCCGAACGCACACCCGGTTCCCAGCCGCCGGAGTCGTTGGTCGGCTACACGGCCCGGACCGCGGTCGGCCGCGCGGAGGGGGTCGTGACCCTGTTCGAGCTCGACGGCGAGTGGCGCGCCGCCGACGTGGGCTACGCGTTCACGGAGGCCCCGGCCGCACAGCTCGAGGACCTGCGCACCCTCACCCGGCAGTTGAACGAGCAGCTCGAGGAGCGGGTGCGCCGGCTCCGGGGTGCGCCTTCCCCCACACCCGGCTGACCCCCGCGCCACCCCTCGGACCCCGCGCCACCCCTCCGTCGAGTGGCAGCTGGGACGCGTATACGCGACCGAGCTGCCAGTCGACGGTCTCCGGCGATGGTCTCCGGCGACGATCAGTCGTAGGTGACGACCATCCGGATCGGGTGTTCCTCGCGGGTCTCCAGGATCTCGAGCGACCGCGGGAACTCCTCGATCGACCAGCGGTGGGTGATCGAACGGGACAGGTCGAGCCGTCCGGAGTCGAGCAGGTCCAGCAGTTCGTTGAGATCCTGGGAGGTCGATCCGAACGAGCCGACGACCTCCAGCTCCTGGGAGACGAACAGCGCCTCGGGCATCAAGGTCATCGTCTCCGGCGTGAGCCCGACGATCGCGGCGCGGCCACCCGGCTTGAGGCTCTTGGCGGCCTGGCTGACCGTGTCCGGGTGGCCCACGAACTCGAAGGCCGTGTCGACGCCCCCGTCGGTCAACTCGCGGACGGCCCGGTGCGGCTTGCCGTCGGAGGCGTCCACCACCTCGTCGGCGCCCCACTCGAGCGCGCGCTCGAGGTTCTGCCGGTCCAGGTCGATGCCCACCACCCACGCCCCGGACAGCTTCGCCAGCTGCACGGCGTGCATGCCGAGCCCGCCGAGCCCGTAGATCGCGGCCGTCACGCCCTCGCCGATACCGCCCCGCTTGAGCGCGTGGTACGGCGTCGCGACCGCGTCGGTCAGGATCGCGGCCTGGGCGAACTCGACGTCCGGCGGGACCGGCGCCAGGTAGCGCGCTTCGGCGACGGCGTACTCGGCCTGGGAGCCGTGCCCGTCCACCCCGGGGATCGAGATGTTGCGACAGATCGCCTGGCGCCCCACTCGGCAGAAGTCGCACTCGCCGCAGGGGCGCGCCATCTGCAGCGCCACCCGGTCGCCCGGACGCCAGTTGCCGACGTTGTCACCGACCTCGGCGATGATCCCGGCCGCCTCGTGGCCGAGCGTCTGGGGCAGCTCGGGACCGTGCGGGGTGACGCCCTGGACCACGTGCAGATCACTGGCACACACCCCGCACGCCTTGACCTCGACCAGCACCTCGCCGGGGCCCGGTTCGGGGACGGCGATCTCGTCGACCCGGACGTCCTCGGGGTCGTCGTCCGTCCGTGCTCGGTGCATGCGGCCGGCGCGCATCGTGCGTTGCGTCACTGCTCGGGCTCCTCGCCATGCGGGTCGTCATGAGGGTCGTCATGCGGATCGTCCGTGGTCCGGCCGGGCAACCCGCCGGGACGGTCGTCGTCCTCGTCGTCCTCGTCACCCGGCCACGGCGGGAGGTCCTCCAGACTGACGGTGTCGCGTCGGCGTCCGGCGTCGTAGTCGCGCATGCGCTTCGGGTAGCCGACCTTCTGGGCCTCGTAGAGCGGCACGCCCTGCTTCTTGCAGATTGAGGCCGCGTGGTCGCGGTCGCGGACGGGGCGCCGCAGGTACTCGCCGTTCCCGGCGACCAGCAGCAGCGTCGTCGAGTAGATCGCCGTCTTCGGTTCCAGGTAGCCCTCCACGCCCTCACGGGAGCGCATGAACGACTGCAGCTCCTTGGCGGCCTCGGTGGTCGGCGCGGAGGTGCTCTTCGAGGGTGCCTCGCGCTTCGTCTCCCCCTTGAACCATGCCCGTATCCGGTCGACGATGCTCACGGGTGAACCTGGCGGTCGGCCCTGTACGCGGTCACGGGGAGACCTGACGGTAGACCTGGTACGCGGTCACGGGACGGTACCCGAGCTCCTGGAACAGGGAGGTGCTGTCCGGGTTCGCGACGGTGCAGGCGTGCGCGTAGCCGAGGGCGGCGGCGTCGTGCATCGCGCGGGTGGCGATCGCGGTCGCCAGACCCTGGTGGCGGTGGGCCACGGCGGTCGCGAACGTGCTGAGCCCGGCCACCTCGGCGGTGCACAGCAGGAACCCGACCGCCACGATCATGTCGCGATCCTGCACCCCGTAGACCGCGCCGTGGTCGAACGGCTTGGCGTGACGCAGCACGTGTCGTGACAGGTCCTCGAGCACCAACCGGTCCTCGACCCCGAACCCGAAGCCGCTCGAGGCGACGTCCGCGACCTGGGACGCCAGACCCGGATCGGTCAGCAGGGTGGTGCGGTGCTCGTCGCGCTCGGGGACATCCTCGGCGGGCAGGCCCCGGATCATCCCCGCGATCGGACGCAGCGGCAGGTAGCCGCGTGCACGCAGCAGTTCGTCGGACGCCCCGTCCAGGGCGTCCTCCCGCAACCATAGTGCGTGGGGGAGGTCGCCGAAGAACCGTTCGACCTCGGCCAGGGTGATGTCCGGCTGCGACAGGTCCAGCGCGGTCGCCCGGTTGAACACGGATGGGACGCCGCAGTGCGCGAACACCCCGTGGTCGGACGCCAGCGCCTGCCCGTCCGGGACGATGTGCCCGAGGGCCAGGACCTGCACGCGGAAGTAGTCGTCGACGACCTGTGCCTGTGCATCGGTCGCCCCGCGGACGTCGTCGGTCTGCGCGTCCACCGGTCGGATCGTCTCCCCATCTCGACTGGCTGACGAGGCTAGCAACCGCTCAGTGTCCGCCTTCGACCAGTTCGACCAGGACGCCGCCGGTGCCCTTGGGATGGACGAACGCCACGGTGTGGCCGCCACCACCGGGGCGCGGTGCGTCGTCGATCAGCTCGACCCCGGCCGCACGCAGCTCGTCCAGGGCCTCGGCGACCGAGGGGACCTCGAACCCGACGTGGTGCAGCCCCGGGCCGTTGCGGTCCAGGAACCGCGCGACCGTCGAGTCCTCCGAGGTGGGGGTGATCAGCTGGATGTACCCGTCGCCGACCTTGAGCATCGCCTCCTCGATCAGGTCGGACCCGACGACCTCGCGGTACTCGAGCTCGGCGCCGAAGACGCCGGACCACAGCTCGATGGCGGCGTCCAGGTCGGGGACGGCGATGGCTACCTGGTCGATGCGGTTCAGCTGCACGGTTGCTCCAGTGGGGGCGCGGACGGTCGCCCACATCCTGCCCACCTCGCGCTGTCCACCGCCAACCGGATGTTCGTGCTCGGCCGTTCTGCCGCCCCGCGTTGCGGTCGGGCCCCACGGCGCGCCTACCATGACCCCACCGCCTCGACATGTCCGCATCCCCAGGAGGAAAGCCGTGAGCACCCAGACCGTCGTCGTCGGCTACGCACGCACCCCGATCGGCAAGTTCAACGGGGGCCTGGCGCCCCTGTCCGCCATGGAGCTCGGTGGCCGCGCCATCACCGCGGCCCTGGACCGCGCGGGCGTCGATCCCGAACAGGTCGGGTACGTGGTGATGGGTCACGTGCTTCAGGCCGGTCAGGGGCAGATCACCGCCCGTCAGGCCGCCGTCGAGGCCGACATCCCCATGACCACGCCGGCGGTGACGATCAACAAGGTGTGCCTGTCCGGCATGACCGCGGTCGCGGATGCGGACCGGCTGATCCGCGCCGGGGACTTCGACGTCGTGGTCGCGGGGGGCATGGAATCGATGACCAATGCCCCGTACCTGCTGCCGGACGGACGCTTCGGTCACCGGATGGGCGACGGCAAGGTCGTCGACTCGATGATGTGGGACGGCCTCACCGACCCCTTCGAGCAGGTCTCGATGGGCGAGTCCAGCGACGATGTGAACAACCGCCTGGAGATCTCCCGCGAGGTGCAGGACGAGTGGTCGGCCCGCTCGCACGAACGGGCCGTCGAAGCGTGGAAGGACGGGTACTTCGGCGACGAGGTCACGCCCGTGGAGGTCCCGCAGCGCCGGGCGGACGGCCGGGGAGGTAAGGGCGACCCCGAACTGATCGAGCAGGACGAGGGCATGCGCCCCGGCACGACCTCCGAGAGCCTGGGCAACCTGCGCCCCGCGTTCACGAAGGACGGCACGATCACGGCGGGCAACGCCTCCCAGATCTCCGACGGGGCCGCGGCGCTGGTGCTGATGAGCCGTGAGAAGGCCGAGGAGCTGGGCCTTGAGGTCAAGGCCGCGGTGCAGGGTTGGGCGACCGTCGCCGGGCCGGACAACTCGCTGCACAACCAGCCGTCGCGGGCGATCGACACGGTCGCCGGCAACCTCGGCGACGATCCGTCCGGCTACGACCTGTACGAGATCAACGAGGCGTTCGCCGCGGTGGCGATCCAGTCCACCCGCGACCTGGACCTCGACGAGGACCTGGTCAACGTCAACGGCGGAGCGGTCGCGCTCGGCCACCCGATCGGGTGCACCGGGGCGCGGATCTCGATCTCGCTGATCGCCGAGCTCGCGCGTCGCGGCGGCGGCCGGGGCGTCGCCGCGCTGTGCGGCGGCGGCGGACAGGGCGACGCGATCGTGTTCGACGTCGCCGGCAAGTAGCGACTTGGGTCAGGACCCGTCCGAGCTGGTCGACGCTCTCGGCCGGGGGGAGCGGCGTGCGGTCGCGCGACTGCTCACGCTGGTCGAGGACGGCACGCCGGACAGCCTCCGCGAGATCATGGCGGAGCTGTACCCGAGGACCGGTGACGCCCGCATCATCGGGATCACCGGATCCCCGGGGGTGGGCAAGTCGACCCTGACGAACGTGGTCGCCGCCGCGCTCCGCGAGCGGGACCGCACGGTCGGCGTGATCGCGATCGATCCGTCGTCGCCGTACTCGGGCGGGGCGCTGCTCGGCGACCGGGTGCGGATGCAGTCCCACCATGCCGACGAGGGCGTGTTCATCCGCTCCATGGCGGCCCGCGGTCACCTGGGCGGCATCGCGTTCGCGACCCCGCAGGCGGTCCTGGTCCTGGACGCCGCCGGGTTCGACGTGGTCATCATCGAGACCGTCGGGGTGGGCCAGTCGGAGGTCGAGGTCGCGGCCACCGCCGACACCACGGTGGTCACGGTCGCGCCGGGCATGGGCGACAGCATCCAGGCCGCCAAGGCGGGGATCCTCGAGGTCGCCGACGTGTTCGCGATCAACAAGGCGGACCACGGCGGCGCGGGCAAGACCGAGTCGGAACTGCGCTCGATGCTCGAGATGGGCCACGAGGTGGAGGCCGAGGATCAGGCCGATCAGGAGGGTGGTGGCTGGTGGCCCCCGATCGTCCGCACGGTCGCGGTCCGGGGCGAGGGGATCGGCGAGCTCGTCGACGCTCTCGACGAGCACCACCGGCACCTCCAGGATTCCGGCGAGCTGGCCGTACGCCACCGTGATCGCGCGCGCCACACGATCCGCGAGATCGCCATGACCGAGGTCCGGGAACGCGTGGCCGTTCTGCCGGCGGATGCCACGGACGGCGACCCGCTGCTCGACCGGTTGGCGGAGAAGGTCGCTGGACGCGACCTGGATCCCTACGCGGCCGCCGACCAGCTGCTGGACGCGCTCGACGTCGACTGATCGCGCGGTCCGGGAACGGCCGGATCCTCCGCCGAACGGGGGAGTCCGTATCGTCCGTTCGGTCCGTTTCGTGCGGTATGCGCGCAGGTGCCGCTCCATCCTTGTGTGGACACCGTCCCGTTCGTTAGAGCTGGCCCCATCGGGCTAGCCCCGGTTGACCCGCGTCGACGGCGTGGGAACGGGGGACGGGAGGTTGTGGAGATGCGGGTACCGAGACTGACGAGCGCGTTGGCCGGAGCGGTGATGGTGCTGGGCCTCGGGATCGCACCGGTGGCTGCACATCCCGAGCAGGCCGATGATCCGAACCACGACGACGACCTCGTCCACCACGGGTCCGGAGGGGCGGTGCACGATCCGAGCGATCCGCTCGAGGCCCACGACGCGGCGACGGAGAACGTCGACAGCAGCGGGCCGTCGGCCAAGGTGACGAAGAACCTGGCGGTGGCGGGCCGTGGAGAACGGTTGGTCGCCGATGCGACGACGGACGTGTGGGCACACGGTGAGCACGCGTACCTCGGGACGTTCCAGGACCCCTGCGGGACCGGCGACGGCTTCGTCGCCGGCGTGGGCGAGGTCGACCTGATCAACGACGTCGAGGCCCCGGGGATCGCCATCTTCGACATCCGCAACAAGACCAGGCCCCGGTACGTCGGCAACCTGCCGTCGGTGGAGGGCAGTCGCAGCAACGACGTCAAGGTGGCCTCGCTGAACTCCGGTGACGTGCTGGCGCACTCCAACGAGGCTTGCGAGGGCGGTCCTGGGGGTATCGAACTGTACGACGTCGACGATCCCACCAACGCGGTGCACCTGTCCTCGATCCGCATCGACGAGATCAACCCCATCTCCGATGCGCTGTTCGGCGGGATCGCCGACGTCGGCGTGCACAACATCTGGCTGTTCTCGCAGGGCGATCGCGACTACGTGTCGGTCGTCGCCGAGACGGCGTTCGACAACTTCCAGACCTTCGACATCACCGATCCGACCGTTCCGGAGCGGGTGAGCGCCTGGGGCGCCGAGGAGATCTTCGATCCTGGGGTCGGTGATGAGACCGCGGACGTCGGACGGGTGCTCGCCGCGGCGCTGTGGCTGCTGGACGGGTCGGGCAACTCGGCCAACCGGTTCCTGCACGACATCACCTACAACCAGGCAGGCACCAACGCCTACCTCAGCAACTGGGACGCCGGTCTGGTCCTGCTCGACATGCGTGACCCGTCCGACCCGCAACTCGTGTCGGTGGCGAAGAACGTCGAGGACGGATCGCTGGACGGTGAGCTCAACAGCCACGCCGCCTGGCCCAGTGAGAACGAGACCATCGTGGTGGAGACCGAGGAGGACTTCTCGGCCTGGACCGACGTCGTCCCACCGGGCAACCTGACCTTCCAGGACCTGCCCGACGACGACGCTCCACTGCCCGGCGTGGCGGTCTCCACGGGAGCGGGCGACGACTTCGAGGCCAACCAGACGGGCAACGCTGGAACGGTGGACGCCGACTCCCTCGACGTCACCTCCGGGTCGCTGGCCCCGGCCTCGTACCCGGCCAACGAGCTGATCGGCGACCACCCCAAGTTCGCCGACGTCGGCCCCGTCTCCGGTGACATCGTGTTCATCGGCCGAGCGTGTTCCGACGACCCCGACAACGATGACATCCCGCCAGGCGGAGACCCGATCTTGAACGCCGCCGCGATCGCCGACGGCGGCATCGCGGTGGTCCGCCGCGGTGACTGCAGCTTCCGCGAGAAGAACTTCGCTGCGGCGGAGGCCGGAGCGGATGCGGTCGTGATCGCCAACGACGTCGATCCGAGCCCCTGGGGTGGGGTGCGCGTCTGGGACTACTCCGACCCGGCCGACCCGGTGCTGGCCTCGACCTTCTACACCGGATGCGCAGCCGCAGCCACACCGATCGAAGGCTGTGACCCGTTCGGGACCTACACGGTGCACAACGTTCAGGTCGAGACCCGCGACGACTCGACCTTCGCGTACATCTCCTGGTACCGGGACGGGATGCTCGTGCTCGACGTCACCGATCCGTACGCCCCGGTGGAGGTGGCACGGTTCTTCGACAACTCGGAGGAGTTCCTGGCCACCAACGCTGGCAGCCCCCACGACTTCTGGGGCGTGTACAAGATCCCGGACGAACCGTGGGTGTACGCCTCTGACCGCAACGGTGGTCTGTACGTGCTGAAGGAGTACGGCCAGGGCACGGAGCGCAGTCCGCGGGCTCCCGGGAGACCGTGACCGGTGATCGCTGACGGAGGGGCGTCCGCGGGCGCCCCTCCTCAGCGCAGTCGGTCCGCTTCGCGTTCGAGCAGACCCAGCGTGGCGCGGACGTCCTCCTCGGTCGTCCGCAGGTTGCCGATCGCGAAGCGCAGCACGTACCGACCGTCCAGGACGGTGTGCGACAGGTACGCCTCGCCGCCGGCGTTGAGCGTCGCAAGCAGATGCTCGTTGCGTCGGTCCTCCTCCTCGAGGTCGTCGGTGTCCTCGAACACCGCCCGGAAGCACACCGTCGAGAACGGCGCCGGCGCCGCACGGAAGAAGCCGTCGTGACCGTCGACCCAGTCGGCGACGATGGTGGCCAACCGGATGTGCTCGCGGATGCGGGCGGCCAGGCCCTCGTGTCCGAAGTAGCGGATCACCATCCATAGCTTCAGCGCGCGGAACCGCCGTCCCAGCTGCACCCCCCAGTCCATGAGGTTCTCGACGTCGGTCTCGGAGGTCGTCAGGTACTCCGGGACCAGCCGGAACGCGCGCTTCAGCGCTTCCGGATCGCGGACGTAGAAGGCGCTGCAGTCGATCGGGGTGAACAACCACTTGTGGGGGTTCACGACGATCGAATCGGCTCGTTCGGCGCCGTCGAGCACGTGGCGCAGCTCCGGGACGATCGCGGCGGTCCCTCCGTAGGCGCCGTCGACGTGCAACCACAGGTCGTGTCGTTCGCAGATCTCGGCGATCGCCGGCACCGGGTCGATGCTGGTGGTCGACGTGGTGCCGACGGTCGCGACGACCGCCGCCGGGCCGTGTCCGGCCGTCAGGTCGTCCTCGACGGCTCCGGTCAGGGCGGCGGGATCCATCCGGAACCGGTCGTCGGTCGGGATCGTGACGACGTTGTCGAGCCCGAGTCCCAGCGCGATCGCGGCCTTCTGGACCGACGAGTTGGCCTGTTCGGAGGTGTAGACCCGCGGGGTCTGGCCGTGGTACCCGGTAGGTCCGTGCTCGTGAACCTCCGGCCAGTTACGTTCCCGCGCAGCAGCGAGCGCCAGCAGTGTCGACATCGACGCGGTGTCGTTGATGATGCCGTGCAGGCCGTCCGGCAACCCGAGCATCTGGCGGAGCCAGTCGAGCGTCACCTGCTCGAGCTCGGTCGCCGACGGCGACGTCCGCCACACCATCCCGTTGACGTTCAGGGCGGCGGTGACCAGCTCCCCGAGGATGCCCGGGCCGGACCCGGTGATCGCGAAGTACGCGAAGAACCGGGGGTGGTTCCAGTGGGTGATGCCGGGCATCAGCACCGGTTCGAGGTCGGCGAGGATGTCCGACATCGCTGCGCCCTCGTCCGGGGATGCGTCCGGGAGCTGCGTGGCGATGTCGCCGGGGCGGACCTGCGCCAGCACGGGCCGTTGCCCGACCGTCTCGAGGTAGTCGGCCACCCAGTCCACCGCCGCCCGACCGTGCTCACGCAGCTCGTCGGCCGGCATGTCACCGAAGGGCACCACGTCACCTCCACCTCGCCGGACGGCCGACCGTACCCAGACGGTCCGCGACTCCGGCGGTCGGCGCCTACGCTGCTCCCTGACAGGGAGGGAAGAACATGGCCACGGTCTGCATCAGTTGCGGTGCGGAGAACGGCCCGCAGGACGCCTACTGCTGGAGCTGCGGAGTCGAGTTGGGGCGCACGACGACACCGGACGCGCATCCCGATGAGACGATCGCCGAGGACTCGAAGACCGAACGGGAACAGGCACAGAAGCACGTACAGGAGCAGCCACAGGAGCGTCCGGCCGACGAGGAGGAGGACGAGGATCCCGTCGCCTACTCGTCCGAGACCGGCGAGGACGGCTGAGCGCACCGACACGGGGAGCGACCGACAGGAGCCGCGATGACCGGACCAGGGTCCGACTGGGAGCAGCGGTACGAGGAGTGGGCCCGCCGGTACGAGGTGGGTGAGGAGCGGGATCGTCCGTTCGAGACGATGTCGGGGGTGCCGCTGGAGCCGTTGTACGGGCCGCACAACGTGGACCTGGATCTGGACGAGATCGGGTACCCGGGCGAATACCCGTACACGCGGGGCGTGTACCCGTCGATGTACCGGGGTCGGGCCTGGACGATCCGGCAGTTCGCCGGGTTCGCCGAC
>CAZHZQ010000077.1:0-11128 GCA_964537235.1 uncultured Actinomycetota bacterium
GCACCGGCGCGCCCTGCTGCAGCCAGTGGTCGACGGGCGGGGCGTCGGCGCCCCGGCCCAGCACGACCGCCACGACGCCGTCGCGCCCATCACGCCTGGTGATTTCGGAGACCTGCTCGCACTGGGACTGCTCCTCGAGGCCCTCGATCTTCCAGATGTCGGGCTCGACGCCACCGTCCTGGAGGTCGCGGATCGACCGGATGACGAGAGCCGGGCGGACCTCCGCGTCGTAGCGACCCTTGTCGCCGCCGACGCTCTCGAGCTGCTCGTCCGATGCCGGCACCAGCAGCTCGAACAGGAACTTGCGGTCGTTGTCGTGCAGCCAGTCCGACAGGCGCTTCAGGCGCTCGATCTGGGTCCGCTTCGACTCCTCGGAGTCGGCCTCGGGGTTGTAGCGGACGAGCACCTTGGAGAAGGTCGGGTCGAACGCCTCGATGTGTTCGTCGAACTCGTCGCCGAACTCGAACTGGAACACGTCCTCGCCGGAGGCCTCGACCGGCATCGCGAACTGGACACCGAGCTCCTTGGCCTCGCGGGCGACCGCCGAGCCCATCTCCTCGTCGACGAGGATGCCGGCCGCGTCCCGCGGAGCGCCTTGCTCCCAGGCGCGCTGGAAGCCCTCCCAGACGAGCATCTTGCCGTCCTTCAGGGTCTCCAGCTCGTCGGCCGTGGGCTCCCGCCCCGAGATGCCGAACATCCGCCGGAAGCTGCCGCGGTGGTCGAACGCGAGGATGAACAGTCGTCCCTCGTAGCCCAACGTCATCGTTGACGCTCCTTTGTAGTGAGTGCGGTTGGTGGGGTGCGGACAGTGGGGTTCGATCCGAGCGTAGTTGGGTGCGGTCGACGACCCCACCCCCAGCCCGGACGGACGGTCACGCGACGTCAGGCCGGCGCGTACACCGATACGTGCGTCCGGCTCTCGGCGGTGAACGGGGCCTGCCGGAAGTTCTGCCAGCGCCCCACCAGCTCGAGCCCGGCCAGGCGCGCCATGAGGTCCAGCTCGGCCGGCCACGCGTAGCGGATCACGACCGGGACCAGCCGTGTGCCCTCGTCCGACAGGAACACCTTGTGCGAGGTGACGCGCTGCGCGACGGGGTCGTGGGTGGCCACCTCCAGCGACACGGCGTCCAGCTCCATCCCCTGCACCGCGACGTGCCGGTCGTCGGTGAACCGTGCGACGTCCGGGACGATCGCCTCGACCACGAACCGACCGTCGTCGGCGAGGTGCGCGGCGACGTTGGCCACGCAGCGGACCTGCGCGTCCTGGTCGACCAATGCGAAGAACGTGTTGAACACCGCGTAGACGAGGTCGAACTCCCCGTCCACGTCGACCGTCGCGAAGTCGCCCACGGTCACGGGCAGCGCCTCCCCACCGGGCTTGTCGCGCAACCGCTCGACCATCGCCGGCGAGGCGTCGATCCCGTGCACCTCCACCCCGGTGTCGGCCAGCGGCAACGCGATCCGGCCCGTGCCGATGCCCAGCTCGAGAGCCCGGCCGCCCTCGGGCACGAGGTCACCGAGGAACGCCAGCGCGGACGCGGTCCCGGCCGCGATGCCGCGGTCGAGCGTCCACCGGTCGTAGTCGGCGGCGAACGTCTCGCCGTACGTCTCGGCCTCGAAACCCTCCACGAAACCCTCCACGAAACCCTTCATCAGGCAGGAGGGAGTCAAGCAGACTCCGGACGTTCGGACGTCAGGCGGTCACGACCGTGGAGCGCCTCGACGCCCCGACCGCGATGAAGGCGATGATCGCCGTGCCGACGTGCAGCAGGTTGTCCGCAAGGTTCAACGCGAGGATGTTCAGGGTCTCGTTGCCGATGATGAAGAACCCGATCACCCCGACGACCGCGTACACCGCGCCGACGAGCAGCGCGATCTGGCGGGAGGTGACCTCGCCGGCACCCGCCGCGGCCAGCAGCGCGATGCCTATCAGCAGGTGGACGATGTTGTGCAGCGGGTTCAGCTCGAACACGAGCAGCAACTGGCCGTCGGGCGACGCGAAGTCGTTGAACCCGGTCACGGCGAATCCGACGACGCCGATGATCAGGTAGACGGCACCGAACACGTACGAGAACGTCTTGGCCGGTGTGTCCATGGCTGTCCTCCTGGTGGCTCCGCCACCATCATTCCACACCGCGGCCGCGCTCTCAGGGCCATCAGAACGGGGTGGCCGTGAAGGGCTGGCGGCGTGTGCGGAACAGCGCGTCGGCGCGGTCGACGGCGCCGCCGCCCACCGCATCCACGCGTCCGGCCAGGTGCAGGTCACGGATCCCGACGCCCCCCAGGACGATGCTGCCCAGCTCCGACGGACCGAGCGTCACGTCGGGGTCGCCGGAGGTCGGCTCGCACGCGACGCCGTCCGCGGTGACCTCCAGGTGGAACCGGCCGCCCGCGAGATCGTCGACGAGCTCCACGATGACCTCGCCGTGCCGCTCGTAGCGCCGTTCGGCCAGCAGGGCCGGGACGTCCAGGGGGCGCAGCCACAGTTCGTCGCCGACCTGGGTGGTGCGCAGCCGACGCGGATCCTCCAGGAGCCACCGGACGGGCTCGTCCACCGGGGCGTGCAGGTACCGGAGGGTCCCGACGAGGTCGAGGTCCAGCAGGTAACGCCAGATCGCGAACCGGGCCGGGGCGGTGGCCGCCCCGATCTCCTGCACCTCGACCTGGTGGTCCGGCGTCCCTCCCGGCCACCGGTGCTCCGCGAACCGGTACAGCGCGAAGCCGTCCGGTTCACCGTCGTCGTCCCGGTGCAGGAGGTGGAACCACGGACGGTCCTCCTCGGTCTCGAGGTCCAGGTCCGCGAGGTACATGCGCCAGAGGCCGGGCGAACGGCTGACCTCCCCCGGCACGGTCGGGTGGATCCGGTCGTACAGGGGCGGCAGCTGCGTGAGGGCGTGGTCGCGGTGGAGAAGCTCGAAGCTCCCTGCCGTCTCGACCGGCCGGCGGAACGCCGCCCGGTGGGGGTCGAGCTCGTAGCACGCCTTGGAGCTGGCGATGCCGTACCCGAACCGCCCGTAGATCGTCGCTTCCGAGGCACCGAGGGCGCCGGCCACCTCGCCGCGGTCCCGGCAGTCCTGCAGATGGCGATCCATCAGCCGGCGCAGGATGCCGCGCCGCCGGTGCGTGGGCAGCACGCCCACCCACGACAACCCGCCGACCGGGACGAGCTCACCGCCCGGCACGGCGAGCTGCATCGTGAACGTGCACGAGGACGCGACCATCCGACCGTCGTCGAACGCCGCGAAGGTCCGGTCCATCTCGATCCCGGGCCCCAGCTCCGCGAGCTCCCGTTCCGGCAGCGCGGTCCCGAAGGCGCGCGCGTTCACCCGCACCAGCTCGGCCAGCTCGGTGGCATCGATCGGACGGAACTCCAGACCCACCGCACCCTCCTGCATCGCTCGTGACCGATGCAGCGTAC
Organism: uncultured Actinomycetota bacterium; assembly: GCA_964537235.1. Classification (GTDB taxonomy): domain Bacteria; phylum Actinomycetota; class Nitriliruptoria; order Nitriliruptorales; family JAHWKO01; genus CAZHZQ01. Next base: position 3,419 of record CAZHZQ010000077.1, read on the forward strand.
GGTCGGGACCATGGACGAGGAGCAGCTCCGCGAGCGCGCCGCCGCCGCCAGGGTCGCCAGGCTCGCCACGGTCCGCCCCGACGGCCGCCCGCACCTCGTGCCCATCACCTTCGCCCTCGACGGCGACCGCCTCGTCACCGCGATCGACGACAAGCCCAAGTCCACCCGTGAGCTGCAACGGCTCGCCAACATCCGCAACGAGCCTCGGGTCGCGGTGCTGATCGACCACTACGACGAGGACTGGTCCCGGCTGTGGTGGGTCCGCGTCGACGGCGAGGCCACGATCGAGGAGGCCGGCCCGGCGTTCGACCGCGCGGTGCGCGCGCTGGCCGACCGGTACCCGGCCTACCGGCGGCGACCCCCCGAGGGACCGGTCATCGTCATCGGAGCGACCGCGTGGAGCGGCTGGTCCGCCTCGCCCTGACCAGCAGCCAGACGCCGGCGGTCACGAACCACACGTCGCTGACGAACGTGAAGCCGCGCTGGACGAGCCCGCCGTAGGGACCCGCCAACCCGACGAGCCAGAACGCGAACAGTCCCACCGCCACGAGGCCCAGCGCCCACGACGCGGCGCGCAGCCCGGCCCAGTGGGAGTGACCGCGGAGGTGGCGCGCCACCAGCAGCGGGGCGCCGAGGTGGCCCAGGTAGGCCAGCCCGGCGAACACCGAGTGCCAGAGGTCGCCGCTGGTCGAGGTCGGGCCGGGGCAGCCGGCGGTGCAGGGGAACGCGAGGATCGCCAGCGTCGCGACGGCATCGAGCACCACCGCGAGGGCGGCGAGGGACGGGTCACCGGGCAGCCCGTGGAAGAGCGCCCAGGCGAACGGCAGCGCCAGGACCCCGAACGCCACGAACCCACCCACGACGATGCCGGCCGTCGGCGCCCCGACCTCGAACAGCTCGCTGATGGCCTGGGTCGCCGGGTCGTACCCCTCGCGCAGCGCCCCGGCGACGACCGTGGACACGACGAAGGCGATCGGGGCGGCGATGCCGCAGGCAGCGGCCACCTGGAGACGGCGCGACATGTGCTCCCACGATCGGCGGACGGTCGGGCTGCCGTTGACAGGTGTCGCCCCGTAGGTGTCGCCCCGGTCGACCGCCGCGCTAGCGGCTGCCTCCCGGGGCGACGGCGGGCAACGTACGGCAGCGGCCGTGAACCGGTCAAGCCTGTCGACCACACGGAGGGGTCGCGGGCGCGGGGCGCACACGGGCAGGCGGTCCGCGTACGAACGTGACACAAGACGTATTGGCCCGCTGGGATGGTTCCTCGTGGAAAGGACCCAGATCCCAGGACGAACGACCGCTCCTGCCGGACCCGCCCCGGACCCGCCCCAAACCCGTCGAGTGGCAGCTCAGCCGCAGATCTGCAACCCAGCTGCCAGTCGACGGGTCTAGTGGGGGAGGCTGGCGGCGTCCAGCAGCTGACCGACGGCCGCGTCGGACACGACCGCCCGTCCCCCGGCCACACGCAGCCAGCCCAGGTCGCCGGCGTTCTCGGACAGGTGCTGTCGGGTGTCGGACGGGACCAGGTCGCCGGCGGTGAGCAGCAGCACGCCGCCCCTGGCCGCCACGGCCGGGCCCGCGGCCAGCGCGTCCGGGAACCCTCCGCCCGGGGCGACGAGGACGATGCCCGGGTCCGCCCCGGCCGCCGCGGCGGCGTCGGCGACGAGCACCGCGGTCCCGAACCGGCTGGTCCCACCGATCCGGTGCCGCCGGGTGTCGCGGTCGCCGACCTGCCGGGCGGTGCTCTCGGGGATCGCGGCGGTCCCACCGATGAAGGTGACGTCCGTGGTCCCGAACTCGGCGAGCACGGCGTTGGTGGCCTCCGGGACGGAGTCGGCAGCCACGAGGACCAACGGGCGTCGGGCGGCCGCGGCCAGCGGGCCGGCGGCGAGCGCGTCGGCGAACCCGGTCCCGAGCGCCACGAGGACGTGGTCGCCGGCCTCGACCCCCTGCTCTTGCCACAAGTCCCGGGCGGTGCGGGCGGCCTCGGCGGCGGTCCCCCATCGGCTCGTCCCAGCGACCCGCTGGACGGTCACGCCGGTCCCTTCGATGCCGCGCTCGACCCGGTCGGACTGCGCGGCGGGCCCGCCCATCAGGTAGACGGTGTCGATCCCCAGGCGTTCGAGCTCCGCCTCGACGTCGGGGCTCAGATGGTCCTGGGGGTTCAGCAGCACGGGGCCGTCCACCGCCGCCGCCAGCGGCGCAGCCGCCAGGGCATCCGGGAAGTCCCCGTCGTACGCCACGACCGCGGCGTCCGCGCCACGGGGGAACGCGTTGCGGCTGAGCGCGATCGCGGTCAGGTCACGGTTCGAGCCGGAGAGACGCGGATCGACGCGCAGCGGCCCGCGCGCGTACTGCCTCCCGATGCCGGTGCCGTTGTCGACCTCGGCGTACAGCCACCGGCGCCCCGGCAGCATGTCGCGCACGTTCAGCCGGTGGGTGTTGGCCCCCTCGACCTGGGTGATCCCGCCCACGATCTCTTGGCCGTCGTAGCCCCGCCGGTCGCGGTCGTCGAAGAGAGCGACGCTGGCGCCGTCGTTGCCGTTGTGGTCGCGCCACCGGACGTCAAAGGTGCCTCCGGTGGCCTCGTCGTCGGCGGCGAGCTTGATGTGGTCGAGGTGCCAGCGCGCGGCGCCGGGATCCTCGTTCGGGTCCCACCGGAGGTAGGTGACGGGTGAGCCGCTCCACGGCTCGTTGCCGGGCTCCGAGAAGTTCAGCCGCGTCAGGTCGAACGTGTAGGTGTCCCGCGTCGCGAACGTGAGGATCTCGCGGCTGTTGTGGAAGACCCAGTCCCCGGTGTCCGCGCGCCACCAGATCAGCCGACCGTGGGTGCCACCGCCGGGTTCGTCCGCCAGGTTGAACTCCCCGTCGTAGGTCATCTTGATCGTCAGTCGGTGGTAGCGCTCCGGGTCGATCGGGCCGGCCTGTCGGAGGCGAACGAACGGATCGTTGCTGGTGTTCGTGGCGTGGAGCTGACCGCCGGACCAGCTGATGTCGGTAGCGTTCGCGATCTCGGTGGCGTCGGCGGGCTCCGAGAAGTCCCACGGGTTGCCGAGCGCGACGGTGGCGTAGTCCTCGCCTCCGGTCTCGTCCGGATCCTCGAAGGAGACCATCGGGGCCGCGTCGATCGTGAACGGCTCGCTGTACGCCGAGGTCCCGGTGGTCGGGCTCGTGCCCGTGAAGAAGTGGTAGGTGCCCTGCTCGTAGGCCCCGTGCAGGAACGTGGAGTCGACGGTGCCGGCCCTGGCGTTCCCGTCGACCACGCCCCAGCCGCGGTTGGTCTCGCTGTTGTTGGCCGGGTCGGTGTCCCGGTCCCAGTACAGCCGCTCGTCGCCGGGGTTGGCCCAGGTGATCGTGGTCGCGGCGCCGTCGTCGTGCGCACGGATCCAGTCGACCTCGACGTGCGCGCCCTTCCCGTCGGGCTGGCTCCCCGTGTCCAACCGGAGCCCCACGATCGCGCCGTCCCAGGGCCGATCGAGGCCGAACGGGTTGTTGCTCTGCATCCGCAACGTGTACGTGTGCCAGCCGGACCGGATCCCGAACACGTACCCGCCCTGGCAGGACGGGTCGTAGCTCTCGCAGGTGAAGAACCGCAGCATCGCTCCCGGGAACGACTGGTCGGCGTACATCCGGATCGTGACGTGGGTGTAGCGGTCGGCGTTCAGCGGGAAGGACGGACCGTCACGCGCGTCGGACAGCGACCCGGGCACGTTCATGTACAGCGGCCAGAAGTTGCCGCCATCCGATCCCAGGTCGAAGACGAGCTTGCCGTCCTCGAGTCGCTGGTTTGCGAGGCCGTGGGTCGGGCCGTTGACGTCCAGCAGCACGTCGAGCTCGTTGCGGTAGTCCCACGGGTCGCTGAACGTGTCGCTGGCGTGGTCGATGCCGGGGCTGACGGTCGTGTCGCCCTGGATCAGCGGGGCACCGGCCGCGGACGCGACGCTTGACAGCCCGGACAGCAGCGCGGCGACCAGGGCGAAGGCGGCGAGCAGAGCCGTGGGGCGCAGCGGGTGGCTCACGGAACCCCGTCGAGTGGCAGCTCGGTTGCAGATCTGCGACTCAGCTGACACTCGACGTGAAGGTCAGGGCGTCCGCCCCATCTCCCCGGCCGTCGGGCCGGACGTCGACGGTCACGGTCTGGTCCTCGGCGATGCGCCCCTCGAGCAAGGCCAGTGCCAACTTGTCCTCGAGCTCCTTGCGGATCACCCGCTTCAGCGGCCGCGCCCCGTACACCGGGTCGTAGCCCCGGTCGGCCAGCCACCGCTTCGCATCGTCGGTCAGCTCCAGATCCAGCCCGCGGTCGGCCAGCCGGCGCCGCACCCGCTCGAGCTGGATGTCGACGATGTCGGTGAGCTGCTCGCGGGTGAGGCGGTGGAAGATCACGGTCTCGTCGATCCGGTTGAGGAATTCGGGGCGGAAGTGTCCCCGGACCTCGTCCATGACCTCGGCCCGGATCTGGTCGTCGGACAGGTCCGGGTCGAGGATGTACTGGCTGCCGAGGTTGGACGTCATGATGAGCACGGCGTTGCGGAAGTCGACCGTGTGGCCCTGCCCGTCCGTCAGCCGCCCGTCGTCGAGCACCTGCAGCAGCGTGTTGAACACGTCCTGGTGGGCCTTCTCGACCTCGTCGAGCAGCACCACCGAGTACGGGCGGCGACGGACCGGCTCCGTGAGCTGCCCGCCCTCCTCGTAGCCGACGTAGCCGGGCGGGGCGCCGATCAGGCGGGCGACCGTGTGGCGCTCGCCGTACTCGCCCATGTCGAGGCGGACCATCGCCCGCTCGTCGTCGAACAGGTACGCGGCCAGGGTCCGCGCCAGCTCGGTCTTGCCGACGCCGGTCGGGCCCAGGAAGAGGAACGAGCCGAGCGGACGGTCCGGGTCCGCCAGGCCGGCGCGCGACCGGCGCACGGCGTTGGCGACCGCCGCGACCGCCTCGTCCTGCCCGATCACGCGCTGGTGCAGGTGGTCCTCGAGGTGGATCAGCTTCTCCATCTCGCCGGCCATCAGCTTGCTGACCGGGATGCCGGTCCACTTGGAGACGACCTCGGCGATCTCCTCGTCGGAGACCTCCTCCTGCAGGAGGCTGCCGCCCTCGGCGCGCAGCTCCTCGATCGCCGCCTCGGCCTCCTCGACCTCGCGTTCGAGATCCCGCGCCCGCCCGTAGCGCAGCTCGGCGGCCTCGTCGAGGTCGCCCTCGCGTTCGGCGATCTGGGCGCGCTCGCGGACCTTCTCGAGCTCCTCCTTGGCGGACTGCAGGCGCTCGATGACCTCCTTCTCGGAGCGCCACCTGGCCTGCAGGCCCGACAGCTCCTCCTTGAGCCCGGCGAGCTCCTCCTCGAGGTCGGCGAGGCGTTCCTGCGCGGACTCGGATTCCTCCTTGGCCAGCGCGGCCTTCTCGATCTCGAGCTGGCGGACCCGCCGGTCGATCTCGTCGATCTCGGGCGGCAGCGAGTCGATCGCGATGCGCAGGCGCGCGGCGGCCTCGTCCAGCAGGTCGATGGCCTTGTCCGGCAGGAACCGGTCGGTGATGTAGCGGTCCGACAGCGTCGCGGCGGCCACGATCGCATCGTCGGTGATGCGCACGCCGTGGTGGACCTCGTAGCGCTCCTTGAGACCGCGCAGGATCGCGATCGTGTCGGCTGCGGAGGGCTCGTCGACGAAGATCGGCTGGAAGCGGCGCTCCAGCGCGGCGTCCTTCTCGACGTGCTTGCGGTACTCGTCGAGGGTGGTCGCCCCGATCATGCGCAGCTGCCCGCGGGCCAGCATCGGCTTGAGCATGTTGGAGGCGTCCATCGCCCCCTCCGCCCCGCCGGCACCGACCACCGTGTGCAGCTCGTCGATGAAGGTGATGATCTCGCCCTCGGAGGCCTCGATCTCCTTCAGGACGGCCTTCAGACGCTCCTCGAACTCACCGCGGTACTTGGACCCGGCGATCATCGAGCCCAGGTCCAGCTGGATGATGCGACGGTCCTTCAGGATGTTGGGGACGTCGCCCTCGACGATCCGACGGGCCAGCCCCTCGACGATCGCGGTCTTGCCGACGCCGGGGTCGCCGATCAGCACGGGGTTGTTCTTGGTGCGACGGACCAGCACCTGGCTGATGCGACGGATCTCGTCGTCCCGCCCGATCACCGGATCGAGGTCGCCCTCGCGGGCCATCTCCGTCAGGTCCCGCGCGTACTTCTCGAGCGCCTCGTAGGTGCCCTCGGGGGTCTGCGAGGTGACCCGCTGCGAACCGCGGACGTCCTTGAGCACCTCGAGGATCGCGTCGTGGGTGACCCCGGCTTCGGCGAGCAGACCGCCGACCTTGCCGTCCTCCTTCGTCAGCGCCAGCAGCAGGTGCTCGGTCGAGACGTACTCGTCGCCGAGCTGGGACATCTCGCGCTCGGCCTGGTCCAGCACCTCGGACAGCCGCGGCGACATGCGGACCTCGCCCGTGGAGCCGTAGGCCTTGCTGACCGACGCGAGGACGTCGTTCACCCGATCGCGCAGCTGGGTGGGCGTGATGCCCAGACGCTGCACGAGCGGCAGGACGACCGACTCGGGCTGACCGAGCATGGCCAGCATCAGGTGGGCCGGCAACACCTCGGTGTGGTGGCTCTGGCGTGCGAGCCCGACGGCGCTCTGCAGCGCCTCGGACGACTTCTTGGTCAGTCTCTCGGGGTTCACCGTGGTCTTCTTCTCCGGTAGATCTCGATCTGTCCTCGTCGCAACGGGACCAGCTCGAAGCGGTGGCTCTGGTGGGCCGCCTCGACCTCGTCGCGCAGTCGGTCCATCATCTGGTCGAGCTCCTGCTCGAGGCGGTCCGCGCGGCGGCGCATCTCCCGCACGGTCTCACGCAGGTCCAGCACCATCTTCACGCCGGCGAGGTTCAGGCCCTCCTCCTGGGTGAGGCGCTGGATCTTCTTCAGCTGCTGGATGTCGCGGTCGGAGTAGCGGCGCACGTTGCCCGACGACCGCTGCGGTTCGATCAGGCCGCTCTTCTCGTAGCTGCGCAGCGTCTGGGGGTGCATCCCGGCGAGCTCCGCGGCCACGGAGATGACGTAGACCGGATCGTCGTCGGGGCGTTGCTCACGCCGGTCGGCGGTCGCCTCGGCCATGCTCGCTCACCTCCCTCTCACGCGCTCTCGAGCAACCGATCGCGCTGGGAGGTGTCCTCGAGCTCCCGCAGCTCCTCGAGCAGTTGCTTCTGCTTCTTCGACAGCTTCGTGGGCACGTCGACCTTCACGGTCACGAGCAGGTCGCCGCGGCCACCCCCGTTGCTGCGGGGCGCGCCCTTGCCGCGGATCCGGAAGGTCCGACCGGTCGAGGTCCCTTCGGGGATCCGGATCGTCGTGGTCCCGCCGTCGCCGTCGACCGACGGGACGGGCACCGTCAGCTTCGTGCCCAGCGCCGCCTCCGAGAACATCAGCGGCACCTCCATCGTGACGTCGTCGCCCCGCCGGCCGAAGACCGGGTGGGGCGTGACGTTCACGCGCACGAACAGGTCGCCCGCAGGACCGCCGTTCTCGCCGGGCCCGCCCCGGCCGGGCAGCCGGATCCGGGCCCCGTCCTTCACACCGGCGGGGATCTTGACCCGCATCTCGCGCGGCTTGACCTCCCGGCCGGTGCCGTCGCAGGTGGGGCACGGATCGTCGATCACCTGACCGCGCCCGCCGCAGCGCGGGCACGGCTGCGCGATCGAGAACGGCCCCTGGTCGACGGCGACCT
>CAZHZQ010000078.1:0-11082 GCA_964537235.1 uncultured Actinomycetota bacterium
GCCTCCGTGGCCCCGTAGGACAGGAAGACCCGCACCTTCTTGCCGTGCTCCTCGAAGAACCGCTTGGTCAGCTCCGGCAGCTCGGTCGAGACCTTCGCACCGTCCGGCAGGTCGTCGACGGAGTCCCACTCGGACTCCTGGAGCACCGCCAGCACCACGCGGATCGGGTTGGAGGTGCGCTTGGAGTACTCGAGCTCGGCGAGCGAGGTGACCTGCGAGGAGGTCTCCTCGATCCAGTCCCGCCCGGTGATGCCGAGATCGAAGAACCCCTCCTCGATGTAGCGGGGGATCTCCTGTGGGCGGAGGATCGCGACCTCGTCGATCCGGGGGTCGTCGATCTTGCCGAAGTAATCACGGTCGCTGGACCGGTGCAGCTTCAGGTCGGCGTCGCGGAGCAGTTCGAGGGTCGCCGACTCCAGGGACCCCTTGGGGATGACGAGCTTGAGCATCGGTCGGTCCTTGCGGTTCGGCGGTGGGGTCGGTTCAGCGGTGGGCATCGGCCTGCGGGCCGGTACCGAGGTCGGCGAGGAGGGTGGCGGTCTCGACCGCCGCGAGCGCGGCCTCGGCGCCCTTGTTGCCGTCGGCGCCTCCGGCCCGTTCGACCGCCTGCTCGTGCGTGTCGGTCGTCAGGAGCCCGAACCCTACGGGCACACCGAGGTCGCTGGCGACCTGAGCGATGCCGCGTGCGGCCTCGCCGGCCACGAAGTCGAAGTGTGGGGTCTCGCCGCGGATCACCGCGCCCAGCGCGACCAGCGCGTCGTACCGCCCCGTGGTCGCCAGGCGTCGCAGGACCACGGGGAGCTCGAACGCTCCGGGCACCCAGCGGACGTGCACGTCGTCCTCGTCCGCGCCCCGTTCGACCAGCGCCGCGACCGCCCCGTCCACCAGCGGCCCGACGACGTCGAGGTTGAACCGCGCCGCGACCACGCCCACGACCAGACCGGTCGCGTCCACCTCGCCGGAAGCCCCGGGGTAACCACCCTTCATGAGCCGTCATCCTCCCGGCGGGCGGGCCGGACCGGGGCGAAGGCCAGCCCGTCGCGGACGATCTCCAGCTGGCGGGCCAGATCGCCCACGCCGGTCGAGGCGACCGCCCCGTCCCCGCTCGTGAACACGTGGCCGAGCTTGCGCTCCTTGGTCTCGAGGTAGAACGCGTTGGCGGGGTTGGAGGCGACCTCCAGGGGCACCCGCTCGACGATGTGCAGCCCGAAACCCTCGAGCCCGGCACGCTTGGCCGGGTTGTTGGTGAGCAGGCGCAGCGACGACAGGCCGAGGTCGGCCAGGATCATCGCCCCGGTGCCGTAGTCGCGGGCGTCGGCCGGCAGGCCCAGCGCGAGGTTCGCCTCGACGGTGTCCTTGCCCTCGTCCTGCAGCTGGTAGGCCTGCAGCTTGTGCATCAGCCCGATGCCGCGTCCTTCGTGACCACGCAGGTAGACGACGACGCCCGCTCCCTCCTCGGCGATCCTGGCCATGGCCAGGTCGAGCTGCGCGCCGCAGTCGCAGCGCTGGGAGCGGAACACGTCGCCGGTGAGGCACTCGGAGTGCATCCGCACGAGCACGTCCTCAGCACCCTCGGCCGGCCCGTACACGAGCGCGACGTGGTTGAGCCCGTCGGCCAGCGATTCGTAGCCGATCGCCCGCCACTCCCCGTAGGGGGTGGGCATGCGGGTCTCGACGACACGCTTGACCAACCGCTCGCGGCGCCGTCGGTACGCGATCAGATCGGCGATCGAGATGATCGGCAGACCGTGCTCCTCCGCGAAGCGCCGCAGCTCCGGCAGCCGGGCCATGGAGCCGTCCTCGTTGACGATCTCGCAGATCACCCCAGCCGGGTACCGCCCGGCGAGGCGAGCGAGGTCCACCGACGCCTCGGTGTGGCCGGGGCGACGCAGGACACCGCCCTCCTGGTAGCGCAGCGGGAAGATGTGGCCGGGGCGGGCCAGGTCGTCCGGCCCCGTGTCCTCGTCCAGGATCGTGCGGATCGTCGTCGCCCGGTCCGCGGCGCTGATACCGGTCGACACGCCCTCCCTGGCATCCACCGATACGGTGAACGCGGTGCGGTGGGCCTCGGTGTTGTCGGCCACCATCAGGGGCAGGTCCAGCTCGTCCAGGCGTCGGCCGACCACCGGCATGCAGATGACGCCGCTGGTGTGCCGGACGATGAACGCGATGTCCTCGGGGGTCACGGCCTCGGCGGCCATGATCAGATCGCCCTCGTTCTCGCGGTCGGCGTCGTCCACGACCACCACCATGCCGCCGTCGCGGACGTGGTCGACGGCGGTGTCGATGTTCGCGAACACGCTGGCGTCGCTCACTGGTCCTCCTCCAGTTCGGCTCGCACGATGTCGCGGACGTGGCGGCGGACGTACTTCCCGAGGATGTCGGCCTCGAGGTTCACGCGATCGCCCGGCTGCAGCTCTCCGAGGGTCGTCACCTCGCAGGTGTGTGGGATCAGTCCGACGCGGAAGACGTCGCCGTCGACGTCCACCACGGTCAGGCTGACGCCCTGCACGGCCACGGACCCCTTCGGGACCAGCTCACCGGCCACCGCGGGTGCCTCGACCGTCAGGAACACGGTGCCGGGCTCGACATCGCGTGCCACCACGGTACCCACGCCGTCGACGTGCCCCTGCACCACGTGCCCCCCGAAGCGGCCGTCGGCCGCCAGTGGGCGTTCCAGGTTCACGCGGTCACCGGCCGACAGGTCGCCGAGGGAGGTCGCGCGCAAGGTCTCGGCCATCAGGTCCGCGGTGAACGCCTCCTCGCCGAGCTCGGCCACGGTCAGACAGCAGCCGTCCACCGCGATCGACGCGCCGGTCGTCGCGTCGACCAGCACCTCCAGACAGGCGACCGTCAGGCGTGCCCGGCGACCGTCGCGTGCGAGCGCGCGGACCTCACCCATCTCCTCGACGATCCCGGTGAACACGGCTCAACCTCCGTCGCGGACGGGGCGCAACACGAGTTCCACGTCGGCGCCGTAGGTGGTGACGGTCCCGAGACGCCAGCGGGGCGCGGCCTGGACGGTCGCCACCTCCACCCCGGTGATCGTCGCGGTCGCGTCCGCGCCCAGCACGATCGGGGCGACGTGGAGCACCAGGCGGTCGACGAGGTCCGCACGGACCAGGGCGCCGGCCAGCGTCGGCCCCCCTTCGCACAGCACGGTGCGCACGCCCCGCTCGAGCAACGCGTCCAGCGCCGCAACGGGCTCGACGCCCCTGTCGGTCGCGTCGACGACTGCGACCTCGACACCCGCGGATGTCAGCGTCTCCCGCCAGCGGTCGTCGGCGTCGGGCGAGGTGACGACGATCGTCCCGTCCCGTATGACGGACGAACCGGCGGGCGTCCGGCCGCGGGCGTCCAGCACCACCGCCCGGGGCTGGCCCCGGGGGGGGTCGACGTGCCGCACCGTCAGACGCGGGTCGTCGGCCACCGCCGTCCCCGACCCCACCATCACGGCATCGGCCAGGCCGCGCAGCTCGTGGACGCGCGTGCGGGCCCGTTCCCCGGTGATCCACCGGCTCGAACCGTCCGCCGTGGCGACCCGGCCGTCGAGGCTCTGGGCGAGCTTGAGGGTCACGAACGGACGCCCCCGACGCTCCACGAGCAGGAACTCCTCGTTCAGGCGTTCGGCGTCGTCGGCCAGCACGCCGGTACGCACGTCCACGCCGGCCTCGCGCAGCACCTGGGCCCCGCCTCGGGCCTCGGGATCAGGGTCGTCGACCGCGTAGACGACCTCGCGGACACCGGCGTCGACGAGGGCCGGGGCGCACGGTGGTGTCCTGCCCTCGTGGGCGCACGGTTCGAGCGTGACGTAGGCCGTGGCCCCGACGGCATCCATCCCCGCGTCGGTCACCGCGACCTCCTCCGCGTGGGGACCACCGGCCCGCTCGTGCCAGCCCTCCCCCACCACCTCGCCGTCGCGTACGAGCACGCAGCCGACCAACGGGTTGGGGTCGGTGGTGCCGCGTCCACGCTCGGCCAGCTCGAGCGCGCGCCGCATGTGGCGTCGGTCCTCGGGGTCCACGTGTCCGCCCGGATCAGTCCTCGGTGCGCCGGTCCGAGGCGTAGTTCGACCCGTCACCGCCGCTGCGCTTCGCGAAGGACTTCATCTCGGTGGCCACCTCGACCACGTGCCGGTGGTCCTCGAACGCACGTTTCTCGTTCGTCACGATCCCGATCGACACGGAGACCGGCGGGAACCGGTGCATCCGACCCTGCCGGTCCTCGACCTCGATGTAGCCGACCTCGCGGTCCTCGGGGTCGTAGAGGTCGGGCACCTTCGCGTCGAACTCCTCGATGATGGCCTCGGCCATGTCCTCGGCCTCGCCCGGATCGATGATCACCACGAAGTCGTCACCGCCGATGTGCCCGACGAACGTCGACTCGTCGCCGACCCGTGACGCGGCAGAACGCAGCGCCTCGGCGACCACGCGGATCGCGTCGTCCCCGCGCAGGAAACCGTAGTGGTCGTTGTAGGCCTTGAAGCTGTTCAGGTCCGCGTACAGGACGGCCATGGGCTCGTCGGCGTCGACCCGCCGCGACAGCTCCTGCTCGATGCGAACGTTGCCAGGGAGTCCGGTGAGCGGCGAGACGCTGCGGCTGTCCAACGCCCGGCGCAGCGTCGCCTGCACGCGAGCCGCCAGCTCCTCGGTGTCGAAGGGCTTGGTGACGTAGTCGTCGGCGCCGTGCTCGAGGCCGGCGATCTTGTCGGTCAGCTGCGCCTTGGCGGTGAGCATGATGACCGGGATGTGACTGAGCCGGCCGTCCGCGCGCAGCCTCCGGCACACCTCGTAGCCGTCCATCCGCGGCATCATCAGGTCGAGGAGGATGAGGTCGGGGCGCTGCTTGAGGGCTTCCTCCAGACCGGTCTCGCCGTCGGGGGCGGTCGCCACGTCGAAGCCCGCGAGGCGCAGCGTGATGTCCACCACGCTGCGCACGTCGGGATCGTCGTCGATGACCAGGATCAGATCGCTCACGGGACGGGCGTCCCCTCCGCGAGCGCGCCGGCGGCGGCGCGCATGATCGCGTCGGCGGCCGCGACCCGGTCCTCCTGACCGAAGATGGCCGAGCCGGCCACGAACGTGTCGGCTCCCGCCTCGACGCACCGTCCGACGGTGTGGTCCTTGACACCGCCGTCGACCTCGATCCGGAAGTCCGCCTGCTGCTCCTCGCGGAGCCGGACGGCACTGCGGACGTTGTCGACGCCGGCGGGCATGAACGACTGGCCGGCGAAGCCGGGTTCGACCGTCATGCACAGGAGCATGTCGATGTGCGGGAGCAGGTCCGCGTGGTCCTCGACCTGCTGGCTCGGGCGGATCGCCAGACCGACCTGGGCGCCGCACCCCCGAATCACCTCGATGAGGTCGAGGGGCTCGGGATCGGTCTCGGGGTGGAAGGTGATCGAGTCCGAGCCGGCCTCGGCGAACTGCGGGGCGTAGACGCGCGGATCGGTGATCATCAGGTGCGTGTCGAACGGCAGGTCGGTCACCTGTCGGAGCCACCGGACGACCACCGGCCCGATCGTGAGGTTGGGCACGTAGTGGGCATCCATGATGTCCACGTGCAGCAGGTCGCTGACGTCCGCGACCTCGGCGACCTCGTCCGCCAGCCGCGCGAAGTCCGCGGAGAGGATGGACGGCGCCAGCCGCAGGGGGTCGTGTGAGCTCATGCGTTCGGACGTCCGGCGGTCACGGTCCTCTTCCTTCGTCTGCGCTGGAGGGGGCCGGTCCCCCCCCCCCTCTCGCACGTGCTGCACGCCCCCGGAGGCGCAGGGTACACGCAACGCAGCGTAGGACCGTCACACGCCTCGTACCCAGGTGGCGTGGAACATGCCGTCGGTGCCGTCACGGTGCGGCCACCGCTGCCGCGCCTCGTGCGGTGCGAGATCCGGTCGCCGGGCGCCGAGGTGCTCCGCCACGGCGACGGTCTCGGCGGACGTCCAGGTGCACGCGGCATACGTGAGCCGGCCCCCGGGGGCGAGCAGTCCCGCGCCGGCCATCACCAGCTGTCGTTGCAGGTCGGCCAGGTCCGGGATCTCCCCCGGCGTGCGGCGCCAGCGGACCTCGGGGCGGCGCCGCCCGGTGCCCAGACCGGTGCACGGAGCATCCACGAGCACCACGTCGAACGGCCCTTCGACGGGCGGTTTCCTGCCGTCCCCCACGACGACGTCGACATGCGCGCCCTGGCGCCCGGCCGCCTGCTCGATCAGGCGGGCGCGGTGCGGGTGGATCTCGACCGCGGTGACCCTCCCGTCGGAGCCGGCCAGGTGGGCCAGGTGGGTGGCCTTGCCCCCCGGTCCGGCGCACAGGTCCAGGACCCGGTCGCCGGGGCGCACGTCCGTCGCATGTGCGACCAGCATGGAGGCCTCGTCCTGCGGAACGGCCCGGCCCTCTGCCACGCTCGCGAGGCGGCGCGGATCGGCACCCGGGGCGTGCACCGCCTCGGGGGCGTGCTCGCCGGGCGCGGCGTCGACGCCGTCGGCCAGCAGTTCCTCGATCAGGGCGCTGCGGTCCCCGACCGCCCGCAGGGTCAGTCCCGGCGGGTCGTTGTCGGCCTCGAGCGCGGCCTCGGCCTCGTCACCGAGCCGGTCGACCAGCTCCTCCACGATCCACGGAGGATGCGCGGTGCTCAGCGAGAGCGCGGCCACACGGTCGTCCGCGGGGTCCGGCCAGGGCAGGTCGTCCTGTTGGCGCGACAGGGCGCGCAACACGCCGTTCACGAACCCCGCGGCGCCCCGTGCGCGCCCGTCGGGGACCTGCTCCCTGGCGAGGTCGACCGCGGTGTCGACGGCGGCGCGGGCCGGCACGTCGCTGTACAGCAGCTGCAGCGCCCCGAGACGCAGCACGTGGCGCAAGCCGGTCTCCACGGCGTCCAACCCCCGGTCCAGCACCTGTGACAGCGCCCAGTCCAGCGTGCCGCGCCAACGCAACGTCGAGTAGGCGAGGTACGACGCGAAGGCGCGGTCCCGGGCCTCCGGGAGGTCCGCGACCGCCGGCGGCACCGCGAGGGTCGAGTAGGCGCCCTCGTCCTCGACCGCGGCGATCGCCTGCAGGGCCGCGCGGCGCGCCGGCAGACCCTCACCCGTCGGCAGACCTTCAGCCGTCACCGTCATCGTCGCTCCCGAGCTGGGCTCCCTCGGGCTGGTACCCGTTCACGAAGTCGCCGCCCGTCATCGCGGCCTTGCCGGCGGGCTGCAGATCGGTGAGCACGACCGCGCCGTCACGGGTCGCCACGACCGGCCCGTCGTCCACCGCGCCGATCACCGTGCCCGGAGCCGCCTCGCCGTCGCCGGCGAACTGACGCATGGCCCGTGCGTGGTCGGCGGGTGGGCCGGCGGGTCGGTGGATAGGTCGGTCGGTGGGTTGCTCGAGGGGTTCGAAGGGTCGGGCGCGCCAGACCTTGAGCCGCTCGCCCCGGAAGGTCGTGTGGGCGCCGGGGCGCGGGTTCGCGCTGCGGACGAGGTTGGCGACCGCGGCGGCGGGCTCAGACCAGTCGATGCGCACGTCCTCGGTGGAGATCCGCGGAGCGAGGGTCGCGCCCTCGTCCGGTTGGGGCGTCGGCTCCCCGCCGGCGACGAGCGCGCGGAGCGAGTCGACCAGCACGTCGGCGCCCAGACCGGCCAGCCGGTCAAGCAGCTCGCCGGCGGTCTCCCGTGGATCGATGTCGACCTCGACGTGCGCGAGGACGGGGCCGGTGTCCATCCCCTCGTCGAGCACGAAGGTGGTTACGCCCGTGACCTCGTCGCCGGCCCGGATCGCATGCTGCACCGGGGCGGCGCCCCGCCACCGCGGCAGCAGGGAGAAGTGCAGGTTCACGAACCCGCGCCCGCCGGTGTCGAGCACCGACGCGGGCAGCAGCGCCCCGTAGGCCACGACCGCGGCGGCATCCAGGTCGGCGGCGTCCAACGCGTCCACGATCTCGACGGGGCGTTCGGGTTGCAGCACCCGCAGACCCCGTTCGATCGCCGCTTCCTTCACGGGAGGAGGGACGGGGGTCCCGGACCGTCCGCGAGGCCGGTCCGGGTTGGTGACCACGGCGACGATCTCGACGTCGTCGGCGTCGTCGAGCGCCGCCAGGGACGGCACCGCGATCGCCGGCGTGCCGAGGAAGGCGATCCGCATCGACTACCCGCTCTGGCGTCCGAGGAGCGAGCCTCGGCGGCCGCCCTGCGACGCGTCCGGGGGCAGGTCGCCGGGGTGCACGCGGTCGCCGTCCGGGGGGCCGTGCAGCCGGTACTCGCGCATCCGGCGCAACGCGTCCTTGCGGTCGTGCGCCGCGAGGTGGTCGATGAACAGGATCCCGTTGAGGTGATCGATCTCGTGCAGCCACACCCGTGCGAGGAAGCCCTCGAGCTCACGCACGCGTTCGGTGCCCCCGAGGTCCTCGTGGCGGATCCGCGCCCGGAGTGGACGCTCGAGCGGGTAGAACAGCCCCGGGAAGGACAGACAACCCTCCTCACCCTCCTGGATCTCGGCGGACGTCTCCTCGACCACGGGGTTGACGACCGCACCGTGCTCGCCAGGGGTCTCCTCGTCGCCGGGCAGCTCCCAGGTGAACAGCTGCTTGAGGACGCCGACCTGGTTGGCCGAGAGGCCGACCCCGGCGGCGGTGCGCATCGTCTCGAGCATGTCCTCGGCGAGCCGTTCGAGGCGGTCGTCGAAGGTGTCGACGGTGCGCGCTTCCTGGCGCAGGACGGGGTCGCCGAAGATGCGGATGTCGAACTGGCCCACGCGTCCTCCGTCGGTTCGTCGGTACGTCGGTTCGTTGCGGTCGCCGCGATCGCCGCTCGACAGGGTACGCGCCACGCCGGACTCCTCCTCCCTCCACATCGCACACCAGTGTCCGCCCGTCAGTCCCGTCGAGTGGCAGCTCAGCCGCAGATCCGCAACCCACCCGCCACTCAACCGGTTCTATCTGGCCACCTCCCGGCGGGTTCTGGCCGTCAGGCTGGAACCCGATAGTCGATGTGGCTACGCCACATCGACGGGGTCGATGTCGACCCTGACGTCCAGACCCTCGCGGCTCCAGGCCTCGCGCAGCGGGCGCAGCGCCCCGACGCTGTCGGTGCGTCGGCTGCTCTTGACGAGGAACCCGAACCGGCCGTCCTCCGGCACGGGTCCGAGGACCGTGTCGTCGGCCGGCAGCGCCGCCACCAGCTGCGTGCGCACGCGGTCGGGCTCCGAGCCGGCGTCGAGGCGGATCGCGTGGCCGACGGGCGGGAACCCCAGCTCTCCCCGACGGCCGACCTCGGCCCGCCAGAACGCCCCGGGGTCCCAGGCCACCAGCGCACGGATCGCCGGATCGTCGGGCATGCGGGTCTGCACGACCACGGTGCCACGTGTCGAACGTCCGCTGCCCCGACCGGCGTCCTCGGGCGCGTGGCCGCGGGAGACCCAGGCGGCCAGCCGCATCATCAGGCGCAGGGTGTCCTCGGCCGCGTCGAGGTCGGGGCGTCGCAGCTGCCCGTCGACGTCCGGGAGCACGACCGCCCCGACCGGGCCGGGCGGCTCGATCTGCGCCGACCCCCGGGTCATGACCAGGACCGCCGGTGGGTCCGGCACCGGTTGGGCGTACCCCTCGAGGACGACGACCTCGGTGTCCGGCAGGGTCCGCGACAGCTCGCGGCCGACCCGTTCGGCCCCCGCGGCCAGGGGCGCGAACCGGCGGCCACCGCACCGCGAACACCGGGGACCACCCTCGGGTTGCCATCCGCAGCCTTCGCACAGGACGGTCCGGCCACGCACCCCCAGGGACGACGCACAGGTGGGGCACTCGAGCAGGTCCGAGCACCCGCGACACACGAGCGCACGCCCTTCCCCTCTCCGGGCGGCCAGGACAACGCCGAACCTCCCCGCGTCGACCGCACCCTTCAGCGCCTCCAGCGCGGCGGTGCCCAGGCGACCGCGGCTGCGCGGGTCGGTCCCGTCGTCGACCTCGACCACCGGGGCGGCGCCCCGTTCCAAGGCACGCACCGGCACGATCGGTCGCACCCGTCGCTGTCCGAGCAGGCGCCACCCCTCCGCACTGGGCACCGTGCCCACCAGGAGTGCCACAGCTCCGGTGCGGCGGCTGCGTTCGAGCACCACCTCCCGGGCGTGGTGGCGGGGCGAGCGACGCTCCTTGAACCACGGGTTGGCCTCGTCGACCACGATCGCCAGCCCGAGTCGCTCCAGCGGCCAGAAGGCGACGCCCCGCTCGCCGATCACGACCCTCGCACGTCCGGACCTGGCCTCCAGCCACGCCCGGTAGGTCGCCCGCTTGCCGTGGTCGCCGCGGGCGTCGACCGTGACGTCGGAGAACCGGTCCGCGACGGCGTCCGCCGCCCCTGACCTCGGTTCGCCGACCAGCAGCAGGACGTCCCGACCCGACGCGAGGGTCGCCCCGACGAGCTCGACGAGCCGCGCCCCGATGTCCTCGGACGGCAGCGGACGCCAGTAGTGCGCACCCTTCTCGCCGCGGCCGACCTCTTCCCGCAGGGCCGCGCCGGCATCGCCGTACCGCTCCCAGGCTCCCTCATCGACGTCGGGAGCCGGAGGATCGTCCGGGCGAGAGGTCACCTCCGGGGGGAACCAGCCCGCGTCGGCGGCCCGGCGTTCGACGTCGACCACCCGGTCGGGCAGCGCGTGGCGCACGACGTCCGCCAGCGGCGCGGCGTACCGCTCGGCCGCCCACTCGAAGACCTCGAGCTCCTGGGGCGTGACCCACCGGTGCTCCCCCAGCGGCCGGTGCAGATCACGCACCCGGTCGGGATCGAGGTCGGTGTCCTCGGACGTGCCGACGACCAGTCCTCGCACCTTGCGGCCGCTGAACACCACCTCGACCCGGGAGCCGAACCGGATGGAGCCGGCGTGCTCGTCGAGGACGCGGTAGTCGAAGGGCCGGTCGAGGTGGGCGGGGGCGACCTCGACGACGACCTGCGCGTACGTCACCTCATCCTCACGTCGAGTGGCAGCTGGGTGTGTACATCTGCGGCTGAGGTGCCACTCGATGAGGTTACGGGCGGGGTGTGACGGTCAGGCCCCGGTCAGACCCCGACGGCGCCGCGGAGGTCGTCGACCCGGTCGGTGCGCTCCCAGGTGAACC
>CAZHZQ010000079.1:0-1716 GCA_964537235.1 uncultured Actinomycetota bacterium
GCCCTCGAGACGTTCTTCCCGGCCGATGCCGAGACCGCCCGCCGGCTCAACGAGCTGGCTGAGAGCGCCACCGACGCCGCCTGACGACAGGACCTGCCGTGTGCCGCAGCATCAGGACGCTCCGCCCTCCCTACGCCGACTCGGTGACCGCGGACGATGTGCGGGCAGCGGCCCGCCAGTACGTGCGGAAGGTGTCGGGCTTCCGTGAACCGGCAGCCCACAACGCGGAGACGTTCGAGCGTGCCGTCGACGAGATCACCGCAGCCACGACCAGGCTCCTGGACGATCTCGTGGTCCGAGGACGTCCCACTCCTCCAGGCGGTGGCGTCTCTGGCGGGGAGCCCGGAGACGGATAGCGGCCGTCGACCTCCCTCCGCCAGGTACGGAAGTCGGGGGGAGACGGTGAACCCAGCGGTCCTATAGGGTGCGGGCTCATGGGATGAGATCGCATTTCTCTGATGGAGGGGTAACGATGCGCTCACGCTTCGTACTGCTGTTGTCCGTGCTGGCGCTGGTCCTCGCGGCCTGCGGTGGAGGAACCGACACCGGTGAGGTCGGTGACGACGACACCGGCCCGGTCGAGACCGCGATGGACACCGAGTCCCCCGCGGACGAGGACACGGCCACCGAGACGGAGACCGGGATGGCCGAGGGTGAGGCGACCGTCGCGGTCGCGTCCTCGGATCTCGGCGACATCCTGGTGGACGGTGAGGGCATGACCCTCTACCTCTTCATCCCCGACGACCAGGGCACCCCGACGTGCACCGAGGGGTGCGCCGAGACGTGGCCGCTGTTCGAGGGCCCGGCGACCGCCGGCGACGGGGTCGACGACGGCCTCCTCGGCACCGCGGATCACCCGTCGGGCACCACGATGGCCACCTACAACGACTGGCCCCTGTACTACTTCGCGCCGGACGAGCAGCCGGGCGACACGAACGGTCAGGGAGTCGGCGACAACTGGTTCGTGGTGAGCCCCGACGGTGAGCCGGTCCGCGACGGCGGCAACGCCGCGGGCTACTGACGGGCGGCTACCGACCCCTGCGCGGACCGCGACCGTCGTCCGCGAGGACGGCCGCGGCCGGTAGCGACGGGGAGGCGATGACCCCGGCGGAGGTCTCGAGGACCGCCGGGTAGCCGACCGTGTCGAACGCGACGCCCACGTCGCCGTCCGAGCCGGAGCCGGCGACGAGCGTCAGCACGAGCAGGCGCTGGTCGAGCATGACTGCGGAGCCCAGGGGTGCGTCGACGGTCACCTCCTGCCACCTGCCCGGCGACGTCGCGGTGGTGGCGGTGCCGTCGGAGACCGGCTCGCAGTCGGTGAACGTTCGCGTGCAGTCGTCGACGTACGCCTCGAGGGCGACGGTCGACCCGTCCCGGTCGGCCGCCGTCACCCACACCGTGAGGGACACCCGCCCCGCAAGCGTCGTGGGTGCCCCGAGGTCGACCGCCCAGCGCTGACGGTGTTCGGAGCGCGTCTCGTCCCGGCCGCGGTCAGAGGGGACCAACCGCAACCCGGGCGAGCCGTCGACGTCGACGTCGTAGTTCACCAACGTGGGGCGATCGGGTGTCGAGCCGTCCAGCGGCAGGACGTCGTGGCGGAGGGTGGTCTCCACCGGGGCGGCGTGCAGGTAGAGGCTGCGGAGCACGGTCGCCTCGTCGTGGCCGATCTGGTGCGGCTCGCGTGGCCCGTCGGGAGGCGGTCCGTCGTCCGTGCCG
>CAZHZQ010000079.1:1816-5993 GCA_964537235.1 uncultured Actinomycetota bacterium
CGTCCGTGCTGTCGTCCGGCCCACCGTCCTGGGACGGCTCGTCGCCGGTCGCCCCCGGTTCGTCGATGTGCCCACCGTCCTCGTCGGGCTGCCGTGCATCGCGGCGTGGGACGTCCGGGTCAGGCTCGGGGTCATCGGTCCCGGGATCGGCAGAGGACGGAGCGTCCACGGCGACCTGCGGGCCGGCCACCGGAGTCGGATCCGGCCCCGGTGCCACCACCCCGGAGGCAGCCAGGATCGCGACGCTCGCTGTGGCAACGACGCCGTTCCCGGTCGTCCGCGGCAACCGGCGCAGGAGCCACAGCCCCGGGATGCTGCCGACCCATCCGACCCACCCGGCGACGTGACGCAGGCGTGGAACCGACAGGTTCAGGAACGCCCGCACGATGTGTGCGTCGAAGTGCGTGCCGGCGGAGGCGACCAGCTCCCGTCGAGCCGCGCGGACGGTGAACGCCTGCTTGTACGGCCGCGCGGCGGTCATGGTCTCGAACGCATCGGCGACCGCCACGATCCGTCCGCCCAACGCGATCTGGTCCCCCTCCAGTCCGTGGGGGTACCCGGTCCCGTCCACGCGTTCGTGGTGATGCTCGATGGCGCCCGTCCACGGCCCCAACCAGTCGCTGAGTGACCCCACCAGCCGGGTGCCCTCGGCCGGATGCCCGCGGACGCGGTCCCACTCATCCTCCTCCAACCGGTCGCCCTTGTTGAGGACGGCTGCCGGCACCGTGAGCTTCCCGATGTCGTGCAGGAGCGCGGCCCACCGCAGGCGGTCGAGCTCCTCCTCGTCCAGGCGCAGTTCCTCGCCCAACAGCTCCGCGTACAGCCGGACGCGTTCCGAGTGGCCGCGGGTGACCCGGTCGTGCTCGTCGAGCGCGATCACCAGCGCCAGGAGGTCCGCGGCCGCCCGGGCTCCCCGCTCGTCATCACCGTTCCGGATGCGGGCCCGGAGCTCCTCGACGCTGCGCACCTGCCGCAGTACGGCGAACCGCGACGGTGGCCGATGGGGGAACGCCAGCGAGACGTCCAGCAGGGTCGCCAGAGGGAGCGTCCGTCGCATGAGCCGGTCGGTCGTCAGGAGAGCGAGCGCCGATGATCCGAGCACGGCGGTCCACCAGAGGATCTGACCGGCGGTCGTGAACGCCGCTGGGAGCAACGTCGCCACGAGGACCGCCACGGCGACGGAGGCGGCGAGCGGGACCGACCACACGGAGGTGCGGACGAGAGCAGCGAGGCCGTGACGCGAACGCCACCGACGTCGGTCCGTACCGCCTGCGGTCCGCTCCGAGGCAGGCGAGGTCATCCCCGACGGTCCGTGCCCGCAGCGGCCATGGCTCCTGCCCGTAGTGCGCCGAACGCTGACCGTGAGACTAACACGTCGGGCCAGGTCAACGTCCTGCCGGCCCATGCAAGGCGTCAGGAAGCCGTCGCCGAGATCAGGCGGGCGGTGCCCGCGTAGGCGGACGGGACGAACATCGGGTCAGCCCGTGCGCTCGAGGACGACGCTGCGCCACACGAGACCGTGGTGATCGTGGACGGTGCGGAACCCCCGTCGACCGATGTGTGCCACCACGTCGTCCGCTGGGTGGACGTAGGCGCGGAACGACCGGCCGCGCAGCTCCCGCAGGCGGTTCTCGGCCCAGACCACCGACCGGGTCCACCACCGCTCGACGGGGATCGTGATGCCGAGCACCCGGCTCGTCCGCGAGGCGGCCGCGTCGGCCATCGCCTCCCAGTCCGGGTAGCAGCACAGCACGCGGTGCAGGACGACGACGTCCGCCTCGGGGAGCTCCGCGGCGTCGTCCACCAGGTCGCCGAGGCGCCGGTCGACGCGGTCCGCGAGCCCCAGGTCGGCGAGGAGGTCGTGGGCGGCCGCCTCCCAGCTGGGAGACAGCTCGACGTTGACCGCCGCGGCTGCTCCCTCCTGCAGCAGCCCCACGTGCAGGTGGCCGACACCTCCGCCGACCTCGAGCACCGTCGCCCCGTCGATGCCGGTGGCGATCACGGCGTCGGCCAGCTCGCGGGCGCTGCCCCGCAGCCCCCGCCGGCGGAACCGGCGGGCCGTCCGGGAGGCCTCGCGTGCGGTGAAGTGCTCCTCGTACTCGTCCCCGTAGCAGCAGCTGGGCACCGCCGGTCCACCTGTCGTCGCGATCCCCGAGGATACGCCACCCCTGCGGCCACCGAGTCGCGTTCTTGCGCGCCGCGGTAAACCTGCGTGCCCGTTCGTACGTCGGGGGACACGGAGCCCGGCGTACGGAGGATGCATTGAGCGGGACCCGAACGCTCGCTGGAGAGAGGCATCGGCAGGTGGACCGGTCCGTCCGCGACGACGCCCGCGACTTCCGGCGCTTCTACGAGGAGGAGGTGGGCGAGATCCTGGCGTACCTGATCGCCACGACCGGCGACCGGTGGGTCGCCGAGGAGCTGGCGCAGGAGACGTTCGCCCGCGCGTACCGGAACTGGGACACCGTCCGCCACTACGACAGCCCCGGCGGCTGGACCCACACGGTCGCCCACAACCTCGCGATGTCCCGGTTCCGAAGGCTCGGGGCGGAGGCGCGCGCGATGCTCCGCCTGCGTGGCCTGCGCCAGCAGACCACGGACGTGGAACCCACGTCGCACGACGGGGAGTTCTGGGCCGAGGTCCGCCGCCTCCCGGACCGCCAGGCGCAGGCCGTCGCGCTGCACTACCTCGAGGACCGACCGGTCGCCGAGATCGCCCGGATCATGGGCTGCGCGGAGAGCACCGCGAAGGTCCACCTGCACCGGGGCCGCCGGCGGCTCGCCGACCGGCTGGAGCTCGACATCGACGACGGAGGTGAGCGATGACCCTCGACGAGCGCGCACGACGGGCCGCGGCGTCCGTCCGCGATCAGGCCGAGCAGGTCGACACCGACGCGATCCTCGACCGGGTCCGGGGGACCGGTGGACGTCCCCGCTGGGTGGTGCCGGCGGTCGCCGGGGCGGGTGCCGCCGCCGTGGTGATCCTGGTCGTCGCGCTCGTGCTGCCCCAGCTGCAGGTGGACCGGGTCGAGATCGGACCCGACCCCGCGGTCCCCGGCGACCCGGAGCCGAGCCCCACCGAGACGGCGACCTCCGGCCAGGGCACTGCCCTGGGCCTCTGGCAACGGGTGACCTCGGAGACGTTCACGGGGGCGGGCGACGACCGGATGCGTGCGGTCGCCCAGGGCGGCGGCGCGACGGTGGCCGTCGGACGCCGTGACGACGGACCCGGGATCTGGTGGCGGGATGCGCAGCGCCCCGCCGGGGACCCGGGCGCCTGGGAGCAGGTGGGTGGTGATCTGTGCGGCGAGGCGTCGTGCGAACTGAACGACGTCGCCGCCTTCGGCGGGCGCTTCGTGGCGGCGGGGATGCTCGACGGCCTGCCGAAGCTGTGGTGGTCGGACGACGGTCATGCGTGGAACCGAGTCGATCTGGAGCGGTCGTCCCCGGGTTCGGCCGGTGAGACCACCCTCACCGCGGTCGCCCTCGGTCCGGACGGTGCCGTCGCCTTCGGCAGCGAGGTCGACGACGCGGGGTCCCGCCCCGTCGTGTTCACCTCGTCCGACGGACGATCCTGGACGGAGGGGTCGATGTCCTTCGATCAGGAGGAAGCGGGCGCGCACGTGGTCGATGCCGTGGACCTGGGAGGCGGTCGGTTCCTGGCGGTCGGGTACGTCGGCGACGGGACGGTCCTGTGGGAGGAGCAGGACGGCACGTGGGCCGAACGGCACCTCGCCGAAGTCGACCCCGAGTTCAGCATGGTCGCGACGTACGTCACGTCCCTGTCCGGTGGCCCCGAGGAGCTGCTGCTCACCGGGTCGAACTGGGACGGTGAGGATCGCGACGGGCGGGTGTGGCGCTCCACCGACGGAGGCGAGACCTGGGAACGGATGCCCGGTGAGCTGGAAGGCCCCGGTGACCAGCAGGTGTCGGATCTCTTCCGTGCCGGCGGGTCGGTGGTCGCCGTCGGATGGGAGGCGGCAGCGGACGGCGGCGCCCCGCAGCCAGCGGCATGGATCCTCCACGAGGGCCGTTGGGAGGCCGTGGACGGTGGGGACGCCTTCGCCGGCGCCGGGACCATCCAGGCGGTGGTCGAGGCCGACGGGCACAGCGCGATCGCGGTGGGTACGGCTGGCGACACGCAGGATCCCAACGAGGGAGCCGGTCCCGTGGACGC
>CAZHZQ010000079.1:6093-10999 GCA_964537235.1 uncultured Actinomycetota bacterium
TGCCCGTACCGTCAGTCGGGCCGTCGACGCGTCAGAGGTGTCGTCGGGTGATGTGTACGCGGACCAACCGTGCGGTCGCGGTCCGCCAGCTGCAGAGGATCGGGTGTCCCAGGTGCTGGATGGTGCGATGTCGGGCCTCATGCTCGTGGCGGTGCTGGGGGTGGTGGCGTTCGTCGTCGGGATGACGACGCGACGGTGGGTCTCCGAGGTGATCGCGTTCATGGCGGTCGGGATCCTGGTCGGGCCGGACGTGCTGGGGTTGGTCGACGAGCACGCGCTGGAGGCGCTGGGACCGGTGGTCTCGGTGTCGTTGGGCGCGATCGTGTTCGGCCTGGGACAGCGCTTGGACCTGCGGGGGCTGCAGCGGATCCGCAGGTCACTGCTGCCGGTCGCCGTGGCGGAGAACCTGCTGGTGTTCTCGTTGGTGTTCCTCGGGGGCTGGGTGTGGCTGGACCAGGCGGCGGTGGCGTTCCTGCTGGCGGCGGTGGCGTTGTCGACCTCACCCACCACGGTGGTGGCGGTGATGGGTGCCGAGCGTGCGAGGGGCGCGTTCTCGGAGCACCTGTTGGCGGTGACGGCCGTCAACAACGTCGTCTCCGCGGTGCTGTTCGGTGTCGGACTGCCGTTGGTGTTGACGGGCGGGGTGTCGTTCGGCGCGGACGAGGCGGCGATCGCGTTCGGGCAGCTGCTCGTGCTGTCGACGGTGATCGGTGGTGCCGGCGGCCTGGTACTGCGTCAGTGGGGCCATCGGGCGCACCGTCCGGGGGAGCGCCTGCTGTTCGTCCTGGTGGTGCTCGTGGCGGTCGTCGCGGCCTCGCGGGCGGCGGAGGCCCCGGTGGTGGTGTCGACCCTGGTCGCCGGGGCGGTGTTGACGAACAGCCGACGCGACACGGGTCCGCTGTTCGACGCGTTGCGGATGCTGGACGAGCCGATCTTCCTGGTGTTCTTCGTGGTCGCCGGGGCCGGGGTGCACTTCGGTGAGCTGGCGGCGACGGTGGGACTGGTGACGGTGCTGGCGGTGGGTCGCGCCGTGGGGAAGGTCGGGGGCGGGTGGCTGGGTGCCAAGCTGTCGGGCGCTTCCCGTCGGAAGGGCTGGGGTCCCCTGTTCGGTGCGGGGTTGATGCCCTTCGCCGGGATGGCGATCGGGCTGGCGGCGTTCACGGTCGATCAGGCACAACTGGCGGGGTTGGGGCAGCTCGGAGGGCTGGTCTCGGCGGCGGTTCTGGGGTCGGTCGTCGTGTTCGAGCTGGCGGGTCCGATCACCGTCGGTTGGGCGTTGAAGCGGTCGGGTGACGCCGGCCGCGCGAACGGCGACGGGCAGCCGTTGGAACGCCAGCATCTCGTACGGCACGTGCTGGTGCCGTTGTCGACCGTCGAGATGGCCCGACGCAAGGCCCCGCAGGTCGTGGACCTGGCGGCATCGACGACGGCGCCGCTGACCGGGTTGGTGGTCGCGGAACCGGGCCACCGTGATGACGAGTCGGTGCTGGCTCCACTGCAGGTCGTGGCGCGGCTGGCGGCGGAACGGGGCGTGGAGTTCCAGGAGGTGGTGCGGGAATCGGAGGACGTCGTCGGCACGATCGTGGACGAGGCCCGACTCGTGGGCGCGGACCTGGTCGTGATGGGTGCGCCGTTGTCTGCGCGGACGACTGCTCGTACCGGCACGGACGGTGCCGGTCTGCGCGTGGTGTCCGGGGCCGGTTCGGTCGTGGACCGTGTGGCCGCCCGGCTGGCGCCCGAGGTGCGTGTCATGGTGATCCCGACGGCGTTCGACGAACGGACCGAGGAGGGGGAGTGATCAGGAGCCGTCGCGTGACGTGGCGGTGCGGGTCCCCTCCGGGCCGTGACGGTCCGTAGACTGTGGGACCGACCAGGGAGCTGAGGATGGGAAGCTCCGTGGGGCAGCGGGAGCAGGACCACTCGTTGGAGACAGACAGCGCCCCGGATCGCCGGGCTCCGACCGTCGCCGCGCCCCGTGGGATGGTGACGTTCGTCTTCACCGACATCGAGGGGTCGACCCGGCTGTTCCGTCGACTCGGTGACGACTACGCCGACCTGCTGCGGCGCCATCGGCGGCTCCTGCGGGAGGCGTGGGATGCCCACGAGGGCTACGAGGTCGGGACCGAGGGCGACTCCTTCTTCGTCGCCTTCGACCAGGCGGACGACGCTCTGCGGGCGTGCATCGCCGGGCAACGGTCGCTCGGAGCGGAGGCGTGGCCGCACGAGGGGGAGGTCCGGGTGCGGATGGGTATCCACACGGGTCTCGCATCACCCCAGGACGGTGGGTACGTCGCGCTCGCCGTCCACGAGACCGCCCGCGTCATGTCCTCGGCGCACGGCGGGCAGATCCTGCTGACGCAGCGCACGTTGGAGGCTCTCGGCGACCGCGAGGGCCTGGAGTTCCGGAGGCTCGGACGGTTCAAGCTCCGCGGGTTCGACGACCCCGTACGCCTCTACCAGGTCGCGGAACCCGGCCTCCAGCAGGACTTCCCGGCGGTTCGTGCGCTGCCGGCCGACGGTCACAACGTCGTGCGGAACCCGACCGAGACGATCGGTCGGGAGGACGTCATCGCCGCCGTCGTCGACGGTCTCGCGCCCCGCCGCCTCGTGACCCTCGTCGGCCCGGGTGGTGTCGGCAAGACGCGGGTCGCCTCCGAGGTCGGGGTGCGTTCCGCCCCGGCCTGGAAGGACGGCGTGTGGCTCGTCGACCTGGCCGGAGTCACCGAACCCGGCCTCGTCCCGGGCGCGGTGGCGGACACGATCGGTGCGTCGGCGCACCTCGGAGACCGGTGGGAGGACGTCCTCGACCACCTGGAGACGCGTCGCACGGTGATCGTCCTGGACGGTTGCGAGCAGGTCGCCTCGGCGTGCCGCGAGCTGGTGAGCTCCCTCTTCGCCTCGTGCGACGGGGTCGGCGTCCTGGCGACGAGCCGTGAGCCGTTGCGGGCACCGGGGGAGGCCCTCCGACGCATCGCGCCGCTGCAGGCAGTGGAGGAGCCGCACCCGACCGCGGCGGAGGTCCTGGCCTCTCCCGCCGGGAGGCTGTTCGCCGAGCGGGGGGCGTCCGTGCGCCCCGGGTTCACGATCACCGACGACAACGCGCGGGCCGTCGCCGAGATCTGTCGGCGCCTCGACGGCCTGCCGCTGCTGATCGAGCTCGCCGCCGCCCATCTGTCCGCGCAGTCCCCGGCTGAGATCCTGGCAGGGCTCGAGGACCGGTTCCGCATCCTCCGCAGCCCCGATGCCACGTTGCCCGAGCGGCACCGCACGGTCGAGGGGCTCCTCGAGTGGAGCTACCGGCTCCTGGATGAGCGTCAGCGGACCGCGTTCCGGCGGCTCTCGGTGTTCGCGACGGGCTTCTCGATGAGGTCGGCCAGCCCCGCCGTCACCGGCGGAGGGATCGACGACGCGGACGTCCCCCAGCTCCTGTGGTTGCTGGCGGACCGCTCGCTGGTGGTGGCCGATCTCGGGGCCGACGAGACCCGCTACCGCCTCCTGGAGACCGTGCGCGAGTACGCGGGGCGCCTCCTCGACGAGCACGGAGAGACCGGCACGGTGGCGGCCGATGTGGCGGGCTGGTTCCTGGAGCGGTTCGGTCCGTGGTCGTCCATCGACCGGCCGTGGGTGGCAGACGTGGGCGTCGAGCTGGACAACCTCCGTGGCCTGATCCCGTCGATCCCGGCCGCGCAGCAGGAGGCCGCCCAGCAGCTGGCGTGCACGATCGGCCTGTACCACGACGCCCGCCAGTCGTTCATCGAGGGCATCCGCGAGCTCATCCGGTACGTGGACATGCTGCGACAGCCGTCCCCGACCCGGGTCTCGCTGCTCACGACGCTGGCCAACCTGCAACTGCGGGTCGGTGAGGCCGAGGCGGCCGAGGAGCTGGTGGAGGAGGCGCGGGCGCTCGAAGACGAGCACGGGGCGCCGGACTGGGACGACGTCGCGGTCGATCGGGCGCGGGGGGAGATCGCGCGGCGTTCGGGGGATCTCCAGGGGGCGGTGGAGGTGGCGCGAGCGGCCCTGGAGCGTCCCCGCAGCGACCGGGGCAAGGCCCGGATCTACAACCTGCTCGGGAGCACGCTCGGGGCGATGGGCGACTTCGAAGCCTCGTACGAGGCGTGCGAGGCGGAGCTCGAGCTCAGCCGTGCGATCGGCGACGACGGCTACATCGCCAGCGCCGAGGGCAACC
The DNA here is from genome assembly GCA_964537235.1 of uncultured Actinomycetota bacterium. Classification (GTDB taxonomy): domain Bacteria; phylum Actinomycetota; class Nitriliruptoria; order Nitriliruptorales; family JAHWKO01; genus CAZHZQ01. The sequence goes on from CAZHZQ010000079.1 coordinate 10,283, forward strand.
TGGCCGAGACGGCGATGCGGCTCGGAGACGTGGAGGCCGCCGCCGCTCATCAACGGGAGTGCCTGGACCTCAGCCTGACGCTCGGGTCGCCCGCGATGGTGGCGTTCTCGCTGATCATGGCGGCGCGGGTCGCCGGGGCGCGGGAGGACTGGGGCACCGCCGTCCGTCTGCACGCCGGGGGCGAGGCCCTCCTGGTCGAGACCGGCCTGATGCTCTACGAGGACGACCGCCGCGAGAGCGACGCGTTGCTGGCCGAGGCGCGGACCCGACTGGGGGACGAGCTGTTCGAGGGGGAGCGACGTGCGGGTCGGGATCTGGAGCTGACCGAGGCGGCTAAGCTCGCCGGTTCCGTCCTGGAGTCGGTGGAGTCGGTGGAGTCGGATGGCGGATCTCCGCCTTCCCGGTAGGAACTTCCCGGTAGGAGGGGTTGACCATGGCAGAAGAGCCCACGACACCGACCGGACCCTGGCTGGGGCGGGTCCGATTCGCACCCGGCGGCGGGTTCGCGTACCGGCCCGGCCAGATCCTCGTGCGCGAGGGCGTGACCGAGCTGGCCGTCGAGTCGCTGCGGCGCTCGTTGCGGCTCGCGGCCGACGGGGACGAGCTCCGGTTGCGGCGGGAGGAGCGCTCCCACGGGGCGTTCGTCCGTCTGAGCGGCGACTTCGACGCCCTCGACGCCCTCGGTGTGCTCGAGGAGGACGGCATCCCTGCCCAGCC
>CAZHZQ010000080.1:0-10933 GCA_964537235.1 uncultured Actinomycetota bacterium
AGTGGCCCTCCTGGACAAGCGGGCTCGCGACCTTGCACACCGGGTAGGCGAGGTGAGCATGTCGCTGGCGGCCACGCCCGAGGTAACGGGATCGGCTCTCGCGGTCATCGACGAGGTGCGCGATGTCGTTGCTGGGATGACCCCGACGGAACAAGATCAGGTCGACCCTCGATTGCTCGACGCCCTTCAGACCGGACTCTTGCGTGCTTGGCGCGCGACCGATGAAGCAGATCTCCTCACCGAGAGACGCCGCCTGAGACTGGCCGTGGAACAGGTTCGTCAAGCCCTGTGGGAGATCGCTGAGCACCAACCGGTTGCGGCCGATGTTCCGGCCAAGGACGTCGCGCGGTGGTTGACCGATGTGCTTGCTGTGTCGCGCGACGAACTGGCCTCCGTTCTGCATGTCACCCCACGGACATTGGGGCGGTGGACGGCAGAGGATGGTTCGGAACCATCTGGTGCGGACGAGATGCGGCTCAGGATGGTCGGGCGCATCGCTGCCTACTTGCGTCACACCCTGACGGGACCCGGCGTGGTTGCTTGGATGAAGCGCCCTCATCCACATTTGGAGGGGCGCGCTCCGGAGGAACTCCTCGAGGATCCGGTGAACGCCCCTCGAGTACTGCTGGTGGCAGCCTCCGCGCGCTCCCACGTGGGGACCTGAGGGTCTGAAGGTCCGCAGATGACGTTGGTTGGGTACCGGCACGCTGACTGGCCACAGCCCTTCCCCCCTTTCGCCCCGGCTGCGCCGGGCCGCTACCACCGACCCGGTGGGCACATCGCCAACTACTGGTGCCTCCATCCGCATGGGCCGTGGGCAGAGTGGCTGCGCTGGAACGGTGTCAAGGACTCCGACGCGGCGCGTCACCTGAGGCGGAGGACATGGGCGGCACTCTTCGATGTTGAGCCGACGGTGATCGAGTTCGACGATGCGGCGGACTGGGGCGTCACGGCAGAGGACTTGGTCTCCGACGACCACACGCCGTGTCGCAACCTGGCTGATGAAGTGGTCAGCAACGGGGTGGTGGCCGTCCGCGTTCCGTCTGCTGCTCTACCTGGAACGGAGAACCTCGTTGTGTTCGGACAGCGGGCGCCCTCCCCATACCTGGCGGACGTGGTCGATTCCCTCGTGGACGTCCCGTGCGCAACGACGGCCGAGGACGGCCGCGCTCAGGATGCGATCCCAGGCCTTGTTCGCCACTACGGACAGCCCCATGCGGGGTTGGAGGCCTGGATGGCCGGCAACGAGTACACGTATCCCCAGCCCTAGAGATATCAGACGTTCGCACGTAGTCCGCGAACCACGTGCCACCCGGCAGAGGGTCGCCCCCCAACGCGCGCTGGGAACCTTCCGGGGACAGGCAGTCGCAACACGATCCCGTCCGGCGTCTGGATCGCCGTGGACATCGACTGCGCTCGACTGGGGTTGGTGAAGACCAGCTCGCACATCGTGAGCACGTCGTTGTAGAGGTTCAGACGAAACGGAACGTACGGCTTGACTGTTCAGTGATCGGTTGGGCGGCGTGTCGGGATCTGGATGGTGAAGGTGGCACCTCCGCCCGGGGTGTCCTCGATCCGCAGGGCGCCGTCATGCGCCTCGATGAGGGTGCGGGCCAGGGTGAGTCCGATCCCGGTCCCTGGGGAGTGGGCGGCGCTGGTCGGCCCGTGGACGAACGGTTCGAAGATGCGCCGTTTGAGGCCGTCGGAGATGCCCGGACCCCGATCTGCGAACCGCACCTGCGTGGGGTCGCCCGGGTCGATGGTGATCTCGAGCGGAGTCGAGGGTGGGGTGTGCTTGGCGACGTTGGTCAGCAGCGCGTCGATCGCCTGGATGAGCTTGGCGTGGTCCGCTTGGATCTCGATCTCGGGGAGGTGCATGTCTACCGGGCGGTCACCGAGGTCGATGCTGGCAACGCGCGACGGCAGTGCCTGATCGAGCCGGAACGTCTCCGTGCGCAGTTCGACCTGACCGGTGGCGAGCTTGTTGAGGTCGAGCAGGTCCACGAGCATGCCTTCGAGACGTTGCGCGTTGGCGACGAGACGTTCGAGCAGATCGGCGGAGATGGCCGGATCGAGCTGCCCGCCGCGTCGCAGCAACGTCTGGGCTGCGCCGCTGACGACCGACAGCGGAGTGCGGATCTCGTGGGAGACCGCGGTGAGGAACGCTTCCTTCAGCTGGGCGGTTTCTGCCAGTTGCTCGGCGGCTCGCCGTTCGCGTTCCAGTGCACGGTGCAGGGACCGTTGGGTCTCGACGCGGTCGGTGACGTCGCGGGCGATGCCGGCCAGGACTCGGTCGTCGCCGCGGTGGACCGCCTGGACGAGGATCTCGACCGCCCGCTCGGTGCCATCGTCCAGCCGCAGGGCATCCTCGACGACTGCCGACTCCCGACCGCCGTCGACGACGTCCGGCGCCAGGGCGCCGAGCTGCCCGTTCGCCCACGGGTTGTCGTCCCGGCCGCCGACGTGTTCGGTGATGGCCGTGTTGGCGAACACAACCGCCGACTGGTCGGGGTCTTCGATCACGACGGGGTCGGGCACGCTCTCGAGAACGTCGCGGAACAGCTGCAGATCCTGGGTGCGACGCTGGACCTCACGTTCCAGCAGGTCCTTCTGCGCGTTGACCTCCAGCGACAGGCGCCGGGTACGTAGCAGGTTCGCGATCCGCAGCTGCACCTCGACCGTGTCGAACGGTTTGGTCAGGAAGTCGTCCACCCCGGCGGACAGCGCCCGCCGCATCGCGTCATCGCCGGTGTCTGCGGTCAACATCAGCACCGGCACGAACTCGCCCCGCGGGGACAACCTGCGGATCCGACCGAGAACGTCGACCCCGTCGAGTCGTGGCATCATCAGATCCAGCAGCACCAGATCCGGACGGATGCGTTCGTAGTCGTCGACGAACGCGACAGGATCAACCATCGCGGCGACGTTGCCGTAGCCGGCCCGGGACAGGATGTTCTCGAGCAGACGCACGTTGGCCGGTTCATCGTCGACCACCGCGATCTGCGCGTCCCGCCACACCTCCTCAGCAGGCTCGTCGGGCCGGGCGTTCCGGTAGGGGGCGTTCACCGGGTCGGCCGCGGGTCGGCCGCCAGGGCGGAGTCGATGACCTCCAAGAACCGGCGCAGATCCAGAGGTTTGGTCAGGTAGTCGAACGCCCCGTCGTCCAGCAGCCGCCGTTGACGGCCGGGGGTCGCATCAGCCGAGGCGACCACGACCGGGATGTCGTGGGTGCGCGGGTCGGCCCGCAGCCGGTTGAGAACCTCGCGCCCGGACAGGTCCGGCAGGTGCAGGTCCAGCACGACGACGTCCGGCACGTGCTGGTATGCCAGCTCGAGGGCCAGGCGTCCCTGCATGGCCGGGATCACCGACACGTCGGGGCGTCGGCGCAGCATCGCTTCGACGACGTTCAGGTTGGCGAGGTTGTCCTCCACGAGCAGCAACGTCCGCCCGCCGGCGGTGACCCGACCGGCGGCGTCGGGTTCAGCGGATGCGTCCGGTGCGGCGGGCGGGTGGGTGACGGGCAGATCGATCCAGAACGTCGAGCCCTCACGTGGTCGCGACTGGACCCCGATGCTGCCACCGAGCCGATCCATCAGCTGTTTGGTCAGTGCCAAACCCAGGCCGGTGCCTTCGACACCCGAGGTCTCGGCGCCGAGCCGTTCGAACGGCTCGAATAGCTGCGCTATGCGGTCCGGATCGATGCCGCTGCCGGTATCCATGACCGCGATCCGCAGCCGCTCGCCGTCCTCGATCGCGGTGCAGGTGACCTCGACCGTCCCACCGTCGTGGTTGTACTTGACCGCGTTCGACAGCAGGTTCAACAGCGCCTGCCTGCAGCGCTGCCGATCGGTCAGCACGTGCACCTCACACGGGCCTTCCTCGACCACGAGCTGGATGGCCCGTTCGTTGGCTTGCGGGCGGATCAAGCTCAACGCGTCGTCGATCAGCTCACCGGCATACACCGGTTCCGGGGAGATCGCCAACCTCCCGGCCTCGATGCGTGACAGATCGAGCACATCGTTGATCAGCGACAGCAGGTGCCGGCCGGCCTTGAGGATGTGCTCCACTCCCTCCTGGTCCTCCTCGTCCAGACCGGACGTCTCGAGCACCTGCCCGAACCCCAAGATCGCGTTCAACGGCGTGCGCAGCTCATGGCTCATCCGCGACAGGAACTCGCTCTTGGCCGCGTTGGCCCGGTCGGCGTCCTGCCGGGCATGCTCGGCCTCTTCGTGGGCCCGCTCGAGGGCGTGGCGCCGCTCACGCTCTCGAGCCAACCGCTCGCAGCGTTCCAGCGCCAGACCGGCCACGGCCCCCATGCTGGCGAGCAGCCCGATCTCCTCCGGGCCGAAGAACGGCGTGTACGGGCTGGTCCACACCACCAGCCGCCCCCGATCTTCTCCCAACGACACCACCTGTCGCGAACCGGCCCGGCGACCACCGTCCTCGACCGGGTCGGTGAGGTTGTCCTCGTGGCCGGCTTCCCCGTAGCGGGCGATGACTTGCCCGTCCACGTCGACCAAGGCTGCGCCGCCCCCACCCACGATCCGGGTCACCGGCGGCAACAGTTCACCGGCGATCTCGTCCACCGTCGTGGCACGCATGACCGCCATCGTGCCCGCCTGCAGCAGCGCTTCTTCCGGGCGACGCCACGTCAGCCGTAACGCCCGCGGGGGCGCGAACCCGAGCCCGAACGTCACCGCGCTGGCCAGGATCAGCACCATGACCGCCAGATCCATCCACGGGGCCACATCTCCCAACTGGACAGCCATGAGCAGCGCGACCGCCAGCCCGGCCGTCGCCGAAGCCATCATCCGCATCCGCCGGCGCGCCACTGTGGGCTGACCGTGACCCGCCCCCCACAGCCGGATCACCGTCACCCCGGACACCGTCACCCAGTAGCCCAGCGCCCCGAGCACCTCGAGCGTGCCGCCACCGAACAGCACCAGCACGGTCGCCACCACACCGGCGGCCAACGCGCCGGACTCCAACCCGCGCGGCAGGTCGGCGAACGATCCCGTGAACCGCAACAGCAGGGACGGGAACGCCAGCAGCGACACGATCGCGGCATCACCGACCCACTCGGGCGAGTCGACGCCCAGCAGACCCGGAAGTGACAACCCGGCCAGAGTCAACGAGACCGCCACGAGCGCCGCCGCAGCCCACCCGCCAGCCGATCCGGAACGGGGAGCCCGCACCACCGCGACCCCCGCCAGCAACACGAACGTCGCCAGCGCCGCGATCTCGACCAGCGGCAACAGCGCGAAGGTCACATCCACAACAGATCCCAGTCCCCCGACGGAACACAACTAGCCCCGGAAGGCCAGCTGCCAACACCCCCAACATCGACCACCTGCCGCCCGTCCTTGACCGTCGAGCACCACTCGACGACGCCTGGCGTGCGACGGGATCATGTACATCGGCCGGATCCAAGACGCAGACGGTGGCCTCCGTGCGTCAGTGGCCGGCGTCGAAGTCGGGGATGGTGAGCGCACCGCCCTCCGCGGCGCCGCGTTGTCGGGTCGGCAGACCCTAGAGGTCTACCCCTCGGCCAGCAGCGCGGGGATCTGTTCGACCGCGATGCGGATGCCTTCCTCCATGCCCATGGCGAGGACCTGCTCGAGGTCCGCGGAGGTGTCGTAGACCGACTCGATCGTCATGCGGGTGTGGGCGTCGTCGACCCTCTCGATCGTGACCTCGGCACGGCTGACGGGCAGGTCGTCGTCGGGTTCGCCGTCGTCGTCGGCGAAGCCGTCCTCGAAGACGAGGCGGCGGGGCGGCTCGACCTCGATGACGCGCCAGTAGCCCTTGTGCTGGTCGCCCTCGGGTCCGGTCATGTAGTAGCTGACGTGGCCGTCGGGGCGCAGGTCGTGGTCGACGACGGTGGCGGGGTAGGGGTCGGGCCCCCACCAGCGCTCGAGCTGGCGGGGGTCGGCCCACAGCCGCCACACACGATCTGGCGAGGCGGCGAACACGCTGGTGACGACCAGGGTCGCGTTCTCGATGTCCTTGGTGATGTCGACGGCGCTCATGGGCTGCTCTCCTGGTCCGGGGTGTCAACGTGTCGGGATGGGAGGTCGTCCTCGTCGAGCAGGCCGTGCATGCTGTCGACGCGGCCGCGCCAGAGTTCCTCGTAGTGATCGAGCACGGCGCGGGCGTTGCGCAGCCCGTCCATGTCGGTGGTCACCACGCGGCGGCGGCCGTCGGGGCGCTTGCGCACCAGACCGGCCCGCTCCAGCACGGCCACGTGCTTCTGCACCGCGGCGAAGCTCATCGGGTAGGGGTCCGCAAGCTCCGAGATGCCGAGGTCCCCGCCCATCGCCCGCGACAGGATGTCCCGTCGTGTGGCGTCGGCCAGGGCCCCGAAGACCGCGTCGGCCCGCTCGTCGGTGATCGTCGCTCCCATACGTACAACTATATGGTTGTATGGCGTCGATGTCAAGAGCCCTCGGACGCGGAAGCCTGGAGCCACAGACGGCCCGATCCCGGCGACCTGGATCACGCCAGACCTCAGGTGGACGCCCGCAACTACATCGACTGCCAAAACCCGCCCCGCGCTCACGCCAGGACTCCAAGGTGAAGGTCATGGGTGCGGGAACACCGCTTCGATCCGTGGGTCATCGGAAGTCCAGAAGACCTTGTAGGGGAACCTTCCGGGGACAGGCAGTCGCAACACGATCCCGCCCGGCGTCTGGATCGCCGTCGACATCGACTGCGCTCGACTGGGGTTGGTGAAGACCAGCTCGCACATCGTGAGCACGTCGTTGTAGAGGTCCGGATACGACCTCTCGAGTTCGTCTAGCTGCTCGTCGGCAAACTCGGAGTAGTAGTCGAACTCTCCGACCGTCACGCCCGTTCCCGACGGCGACGCACCGTTTCAGACGACATGGCGCGTGTCAGCAACTCCTGGAGTTCCGGGGTCTCGTCGTACTCTGCCTGGGCTTCGGACACGACGCGGGCCGGCTGAAGCAGGATGCTGCCGTCGGCGTTCTCCTGTACCAGGAACTGCTCGTTGGGGTGCCCAGTGAGCACTACTCGGCTGCGGTCGTCAGTCTGAACGAGTGTCACGGTTCACCTCTGTCAGGCGGCTCTGGTGACCTCGTACGGTACCGGCTCTGCCCATGTTGGGCAAAGTGGGCAAATGGGAGGATGGGACGTCATGCCACGCGGAGTAGGTGGCGGCCCGCGACCGGTGAACGCTCGGGAGGTGGCCGGGAAGACGCGGAGTCGTGCCCGCGAGGTGGTCGATCTCCCGCTCGCGCACCCGACCCTGACGGACGCCCGGGTGGCCAGGGAGCTCGACGTGTCAAGGGACACGACCAGAGGACCGGACGAGCCGATGGGGCTGTGCGTGACGCGTACGTCGCCGACACCACGCCGCACGGATCCGCGTGACGGGTCGGTCGCGTCCCTGCAGCCCCGACCGACGGATCACGCCTCCTCGAGTGGGGAGGTCGTCGGACCGGAGAGGACGTCCCCGTTCACGTCGTAGCGCGACCCGTGACAGGGGCAGTCCCAGGTGTCCTCCGCCTCGTTCCACTGCACGATGCATCCGAGGTGCGGACACACGGCTGACCGCACCGTGACGGTGCCGTCGTTGGCTCTCGACACCGCCTTGTACTGGCCATCGGTCAAGACCACCCCCCCGCCGCCCGGCGGGATGTCGTCGAGCGCTCGCCCGTCCGGGCTGATCCGGTCGCCGACGAACCGCTTGGCGACGTCGAGGTTGTGCGCCAGGAAGCGCTTGGCCGACGCCGTCACGGTGACCCGGCGGGTGGACAGCATCTCGGCGTACGGGTTGTCCCTGCCCCCGACCGCATCGGCGATGATCGCCGCAGCGACGGTGCCGTTGGTCAGCCCCCACTTGTTGTAGCCGGTCGCCACGTGCACCTGCGGGGCGAGGGCCGCTGCGCCGATCATCGGGAGGAGATCGACCGGGACGAAGTCCTGTGCGGCCCACCGGAAGCGGGGCGTGCCCGCGCCGAGTCGGTCGCGGGCGAACATGTCGAGGAGGTCGTGATGCCGTCGCGTCTCGCGCTCGCCACCCGTGCGGTGGCTGTCACCCACCACGATCACGAAGGCCCCGTCCTCGGCGTGGTAGTGCCGGATCGACCGCGTCGGTTGCTCCGCCGAGATGTACATGCCGCGGGGGACGGCGTCGGCGGCTGGGCTGGCGATGCCGTAGGTCATCGACGGTTCCGCGCGTGCGAACTCGAACCCCCGATCGACGATCGGGATGAGGGTTGCCAGGACCACGTGGGACACGCGGATGTCCCCACGGGTCGTCCGGACGAGCCGCTGTCCGGGAGGTCGCTCGATCCCGATGGCCCTGGTGTCCTCGTGCAACCGTCCGCCGAGATCCGTCAGCGCTCGCGCGAGGCCGTGGAGGAACTTGACGGCGTGGAGTTGCGCCTGATCGTCGAACCGGACCGCCCCGACGACGTCGAAGGGCAGGTCGGTGCTGGCGCTCCACGAGGCCGGGAGGCCGAGGCGCTGCGCGATCTCCGTCTCCCGCTCCATCCGGGCGAGCTCGTCGGGATCCTCGGTGTAGACGTACGCGTCAGCGGCGTCGAGGTCCGCATCGATGCCGTACCGGTCGACGAGGTCGCGGATCATCCCGACCGCCTCCTGGTTGGCGCCCGCGTAGCCGGCAGCGACCTCCTCGCCGTGCTGGTCGACGAGATCCTGGTAGATCAACCCGTGCTGCGAGGTCACCTTCCCGGTGGTGCCGCCCGTCGTTCCGGCCCCGACCCGTCGCGCCTCCACCAGGACGACGTCAGCTCCGGCCTCGGCGAGCAGCACGGCGCAGGTCAGCCCGGTGATGCCTCCGCCGACGACGGCGACGTCGGCCTCGACGTCGCCGTGCAGGGGCTCGTGGACATCTCCGACGGCCGTCGCCCGCCAGATCGAACGGTGTTCCGTCTCCATCTGCGGCACGGTTCTCCTCCCGGGACAGGCCGAGGTCGTCTGCGTCTTCGCTCGCAGGTGCAATCCTCCTCCGCACCCACGAGACCGGCGACGGTCAGTAGCCCTCCTTCTTGCGTTCGAGAACAACGTCGGGGTCGGGGCTCGTGCCCAGTTCGCCCTCGATGCGTTGCAGCGCTTGTTCGATCCGGTCGTCACTGTCGCGTGACTCCGCGCTCCCGCGATGGATCAGCATCGCGGCCAGTACGACGAACGAGAACAACTGCAGGAACTCCGATTGCCAGTTCTCGAACGTGGTGCTGGAGAAGGCCGCCAGGTAGTCCCCGACCTCCGCCGGTTGCCCGTGTGCTGCCTGTTCGTCGGTGAACTCCTGCCACTGGGAGATCGCGTGGCCGAACCAGCTCGCGAGGAACAGCATCGCGAGGGCGATGCTCAGCCCGAAGTCCCTCCAGACACGAAGCCGGGGGGACTCACGGACCTCGCGGCGGATGCTGACGAACATGACCGCACCCAGGAACACGACCGTTCCGACCATGAGCGTCAGGGCCACCGCCAACCCAACAGCACCGGACACGGCATCTCTCCTGTCTGCATCCAGACTGTCACGAGTTCGTGCCGGCGCTCCAGCCCGAAGGGTCAGCCGGCCGACCGGCCCCGTCCACCGAGGGGATCATCGGCAGGGAGTTCGAGGACGGCATCGTTGGCCTGCCAGTGGGGCCGGGAACAGTCCGGTGCACCCGCTGCCTCAACACGTTTGACCGAGGCGTCCGGATCGCGATGGCGATCATTCGCGCGTTGCGGTCGCCTCAGTTCGGGTCGCGTGGCAGGGACACCCGGAACCGCGCCCCGCCGCCGGGTCGCGGTTCGGTCCACACCGTCCCGTCGTGCAGAGCCACGAACCGTTGCACCAGGGCGAGGCCGATCCCGGTGCCCGGTGACGCTGATCGGGCACTGTCGAGTCCCTGACGGAACGGTTCGAAGATCTCGGTACGCAGCTCCTCGGGCACACCCGGACCGTTGTCCTCGACCGTCAGCGTCACCGATGGCCCCTCGAGGCGCAGCCGCACCCAGATGTCGGCGTTGCCGCCAGCATGTTTGACCGCGTTGGCGAGCAGGTTCTCGACCACCCGTTCGATCTTGGGTGCGTCCACGACGGCGACCACCGGTTCGACGTCGACGTGAACCCGTTCGGACCCGTCGAGGTGGTCGACGATATCGAGCACCATCTGCGACAGGTCGGTGGGCTCCCGGTCGAGGTTGACGGCGCCGCGCAGCAGACGGTCCACGTCCAGCAGGTCGGTGAGCAGGCTTCGTAGCCGTTCGCTGTTGCCGAGCAGACGACCGGTCAGGTCCTGCTGCTGTTCCTCGCTGAGCCGGTCGCGGTGCATCAGCGTCTGGGCGACCCCTTGGATGACCGTCAGCGGGGTACGCAGCTCATGCGACGTGGCCTGCAGGAACGCCGACTTGAGCTCATCGGCTTCGCGTAGTCGGGCTTCCTGACGGCGGCGGCGTTGCACCTGCACGAACACCACCGTGGCCGCACCCGCCCACACGGCCGCGTCAGCGGCGCTGTCAGCCATGAAGTCCTGGCCGGGCTGCTCGTAGACCAACGGCGCGAAGGCACCAAGCACCGCGACGACCACCGACGCCGTGAACGCAGGCGCGCCCAAGGTCAGCGCGCTCACCAGCGGCACGATCAGGAACATGTCCTGGTAGTTGCTGGCGGCACCGCCGGTGACCCACACGAGCGCGACGATCAAGCCCGTGGACACCACGTAGCCGGCACGATCCCAGGCCGGAGCCAACGCCGGAACCTGAACGCTCCAGCCCGCCAACCCTCCAACCGCCAGCACGACCAGGACCCCGACCACGTCGACCTCGTCGCGTGACCACCACATCGTGCCCAACACCGTGGCGATCGCCGCGACCGTGGCACCCGCCGCGATCCGCGCCCGCCGCTGGTGCCTGTCACGCGGCAAGAACCCCAGCCTCATACTCCGAACATAGCCAC
>CAZHZQ010000081.1:0-10924 GCA_964537235.1 uncultured Actinomycetota bacterium
GACTGGACCAAGCTCGCGACGGTCACCCCATGACCCCGCTCATATCCGAAGCCCCTGTTAACCGAGCCCGGCCGGTGTCAACGTGCCGGTAACCAGTACGCCTCCGACGATCCGCGTTTGCGGACGCGCAGGGTGTACGTGCGGACCTGCGTTCGGTGTGGGCCGCTCGACGATGGTCTGGATCTGGTGGGCTCCGACGGTGTGCTGACCGGGCTGACCAAGTCGGCGCTGGAGGCCGAGGGCGACGTGCATCCTCGTGTGCGACAGCCCGAAAGGACTCGGTGAAGCGATCGAAGCGACCTGACCGCGGGCGGTCGTGCAGACCTGTGTTCTGCACCTCGTCCGCAACACCTTCCGGCTCCCCGGCGGGACTGGGACAAGATGGCCCGCGACCTGCGGCCGCCTACACCGCGCCAACCGAGCAGGCAGCCAAGGAACGGCTCAACGACTTCGACGAGATCTGGGGCGAGCGCTACCCGCGATCCGTCGGCTGTGGGACAACGCTTGGACCGAGTTCGTGCCGTTCCTGGACACTCTCGGAGATCCGTCGGTGATCTACTCGACCAACGCGATCGAGTCGCTGCACGTTTTGAATATGGAACCTCCTGGACGTCGCTTCGCGGCCACACCTCCACGAGCTTCGGGTGATCAACGCAACGGGGGTTACAGGTCGATGGGGGTGAGCAGGCGGGTGCGGGGGGCGCCGTCGACGTCGAGGTGGCGCAGGTGGCGGAGGACCGTGAGGTCGTCGGTGTCCAGGCGGGTGCGCTGCTGGAGGTGTTCGTCCCAGTCGGTGTAGCGCACGACCTCGGTGAAGATCCCTGGGCGGATCGCGTCGCGGTGCAGCTCCCAACCGCGCGCGCCGGTGCGACGACGGATGTCTCCGGCCCGGCGGATCGTCGTGAGGAACTCATCGACGTCATCGTCGGGGACGTGCCAGGTACGGCTGACGATGACCGATCCGGACACCTGCGCGTCACGCAGCTCCTCCAGCACCTCCAGGCCGGCCGATCGTGGTTCCTCGACCTGGCCCAGGACCGGGATGTCCAACCGTGAAGCGGCGACCCCGGCGAGCAGCGTCACCGCAGTGGTGATCGCGATGGAAGTACCCGACCCGGTGCGCTCGGCCAGGGCTCCGGACAGCAGCGCCCCGATCGGTTGCAGTGCGACCACGAGCGCGTAGATGCTGACCACACGGCTGCGCACCCAACTCGGCGCCAGCAGCTGCACCGTCGCGTTCAGCGTGATCAGCACCCACACCCACGCCAGACCGGCCGCCACCAGCCCGGCGCCTGCCAACACCGGGAGCGGCGACAACCCGAAGACGATCCCACCGACACCGAACAGCATCATCGACACGGGGATCATCCGCGCCCCCAGCCACACCCGGGCTCGCTCGCGCAGTGTCACACCCGCCAGCGCCCCGACCCCGAAGGCGCCCCACAGCACACCGAACCCGGTCCCGCCCAGCCCGAGCTCGACAGCGGCCGGAGCCAGCAGCGCCTGCACGGAAGCGGCGGTGAGCGCGAACACCCCCGCGACCGCAAGCAGCGTGCGGATCGTCGGAGTGAACCGGGCGTACCGCACGCCCACCACGGTCGCGCGCAACAGACCGCGTGGGGAGGTCACCGCATCCTCGATCTGGTCACGCGGCAGCGTGAACAACACCGCGACCACGACCAGGAACGACGCCGCGTTCAAACCGAACGACAGACCGACCAGCCCAGCCGCGATCAGCGCACCACCGATGGCCGGACCCACCGCACGCGCCACGTTGAACGCCCCCGAGTTCAACGTGATCGCCTGTGGCAGCAGCGGCCGGGGCACCAGATCAGGCACCATCGTCTGGAACGCCGGCATGGCCACCGCACTGCCACTGCCCAGCGCCAACGTCAACACCAGGATCGCCACCGGCCCCAGGTCACCGGTCACCGCCAACACCGCCATCGTGCCCACGGCCACCGAACCGACGAGGTTGCCCACGATCAGCAACGTCCGCCGATCCACCACATCGGCCAATGTCCCGGCAGGCAACGTCAGCAACAACCGGGGCAGCAGCAGGAACGCGGTGACCAGACTCACCAGGAACGCCGAGCCCGTCAGCTCCAACATCAACCACGGCGCAGCGGTCATCTGCAGGAACGTGCCCAGATGGCTCACCACCGCAGCCGACCACATACGCCGGTAGGCAGGCACCGCCAGCGGGGCGAGCGTTGCCACCGGCGACTCGCGTCGCGGCGCGGACCTGGACCTCCCCTCGCCGTCGTCCGACGCGGACTCCTCTACAGGCCGATGCGACGTCACGAGCTCCCCAGTCCCACCCCGTCGAGACCGACGCGGCAGCGCCCCACCGTACTGGCAGTCTCCGCATCACCTGCGACGCCACGCCCGCAACGTGCCGACGGAAGACCAGCAGCTGAGGAGTGCAGTCCACCCCCTCGCTAACTCATGTTCACAGGGACATAGCCACCCACCTCCGGGTTGGACCCGGCAGCGCCCGCGTCCCAGCTCGTCCCACTACGTCCTGGTACGTCCCAGCCTGTCCCGGTTCATCTCACCGCAACTAGTGTCCTGTCCGGTTGAAGCGCTGCATTATTGGTCGGTGCCGGTTGTCTGGAGGATCTCGCCGCAGTAGCGGCCGATCGATCCGAGGATGTCGTCGGCGGTCTTGGTCCAGGTGAACGGTTTCGGGTCGGTGTTCCACTCCTCGATCCAGCCGTGGATGTCCTCGGCGAGTTCGTTGACGGAGCGGTGGGCGGAGCGTTGCAGCTTCTTGGTGGTCAGCGCAGAGAACCAGCGTTCGACCAGGTTGACCCACGAACTGTAGGTCGGGGTGAAGTGCAGGTGGAACCGGCGGTGACGCAGCAGCCAGCGGTGGACCTTCGGGGCCTTGTGTGTCGACAGGTTGTCGAGCACCAGGTGCACGTCGAGGCCGTCGGGGACCTGCAGGTTGATCTTGTTGAGGAAGCGGACGAACTGGTCGGTGCTGTGGTTGGGCCGCTGGTCGGTGATGACCGTGCCGGCGGCGACCTCCGAGAGGTGGCCGTCCAGGTCGCGAAAGTACGTCGCGGAAGTACTCCGGGTACCCGGACCGCTCAGCACTTGGGAGGCAGCAGGAACCGTCGCGTCACCGGCCAGGTCCTCTCCGCCAATGCCGAGTCAGCGTCCGAGAGACCACGCCGACCCCCTCCGAGCGGCGCACTGAGACCCAGTCGACTCGGTCCCCGAGAGGCTCATACGGTTGGGGGCGTGCGGCGATGGGAAGGACCGTCGATGTCGGGCTACACGGACCTACATCTGGACTCGTCTGCGTTACTGACCATCGACGTGCAGAACGACTTCACGTTGCCCGGTGCGCCCGCCGAGATCGACGGGACCTACCAGGTGGTGCCGGCGATGCAGACTGCGGTGGCTGCCTACCGCACCGCCGGGATGCCGATCGTCCACGTCATTCGCCTCTACCGCCCCGACGGCTCCAACGTTGACCTTCCCCGACGCGCAGCGATCGAACGAGGGGCCGAGATCGTCGCACCGGGTCGCGAGGGCGCTCGCCCGGTCAATGAGCTGCTACCAGACCCTTCCGTCGCGATCGACACCGAGTCGCTGCTCGCCGGTGAACCGCAGGGTCTGGGTGAGTCGGAATGGCTGATGTACAAGCCGCGGTGGGGCGCGTTCTTCGACACCCCCCTGCATCGACATCTGGACGACCTGGAGGTGGACACCGTCGTGGTGTGCGGCTGCAACTTCCCGAACTGTCCCCGTACAACCGTCTACGAAGCAAGCGAACGTGACTTCCGCATCGGTCTCGTCACGGACGCGACCTCCGGCCTCTACCCACGGGCTCGAGATGAGCTTGATGGGATCGGTGTCCACCTGCTGACCGCATCGTCGGTGGCCGAGGATGTCACCAACGCCCAGACCACGAAGCGATAACCGCAGGGTCCTGCTCCTATGCGCGGATCGGCCGGCCGCCTAATCCGCGTACAGCCACGGTTGTCGCCGGACGATTAGCCCTACATCCCCGTGTAGTGGTCCGGTCGGTCAGGAATCTGGGCAGTCTGCGGCTCAGTGGCGGGTCGTGGTCTGCAGCCATTAGCCTCTGCCGGCATGGCAGGAGGCTGACATGGACAGGACCGCGGTGGCGTCCTGGCTCGCCGACTACGTCGCCGCGTGGCAGGCCAACGATGCCGACCTCATCCGCCCCCTGTTCTCTGATCGCGCGGTCTACCGCTACCACCCGTACGAGGAACCGGTGGTGGGCATCGAGGCGATCGTGGACAGCTGGCTCGAGGAGCCCGACGACCCCGACACTTGGTCCGCCCGGTACGAGCCGGTCGCCGTCGACGGTGACGTGGCTGTCGCGGTCGGCACGACCCGCTACCAGGCGAATGGCGATCAACCGGAGCGGACCTACCACAACTGTTTCGTGCTGCGCTTCGACGCGGACGGACGCTGTCGGGAGTTCACCGAGTGGTACACCAGACAGCCCGAGTAGGAGCCATACGGAGACGGACGAGCAGCCCAAGACGCCTGCGGGCAACGTGCGACTTCTTCTTCAGCCCGGGGACTGATACTTCGCAGCGATGAGGGCTGGTCACCGTACGCTGGCCAACGCCGCCGGTATATGCGCGGCACGCCGTGGACCTGGAAAACGCCCGAAGCCACGGCTGCCGCGTCGTTCCGGCCAGGAGCAAGTGGCCGCCAGTGTCGGCGGCGATGTCCTTGCCAGATACCTCAGCGGGCGCCGGTGGCTCCAGCGACGTAGGTGGCCACGATGTAGGTCGGGTTGCGGTCGAGGGCACCCCGGGCGCGGTCGTAGCGTCGGGTCTGCCGAGGGTCGACATGCCGCGCGTAGTCCTGCACGTCCCGCAGGCTGCAGCCAGCGTCGAGAGCGGCGGTGATCGCGGCGTGCCGCAGCGTGTCGGTCCAGGCGGCTGCCGTCGGGCCGGGCCATCAGCGGCCCGTCCGTTCGCTCGCCGACTGCGGCATCGATGGCCCGTGCGGTGCGCGGGGCGAGGGGAATCAAGGCAGGCTGGCTGCCCTTGCCGACGATCCGTAGGGTGCGATGTCCGTTCGCGACCGCGAGGTCATCGAGGTCAGCGCCGCAGGCTTCCGAGACCCGCAGGGCGTTGAGGCCGAGCAGACACGCCAGCACGTGGTCGTTGCCGCCGGACAAGCCGGCCTGGACCAGGAACGCGCCGAGCTCGTTGCGGTCGAGTCCGATCCGGGTCGACTCCTGAGAGACTTTCGGACGGCGGACGTGGACCGCCGGTGAGTACTCCAGCAACTGCTCCTCAACGCAGTAGCGGTAGAAGCCGGTAAGCACGACCAGCTTCAACGCGACCGTCGCCGCGGCCAGCCCACGGCCTTCGAGCTCGCGGGCGTACAGCTCCACATGCGGGCGACGGATGTCGGCGAGCGGATCGAGATGGTGGTTCGCGCACCAGCCCAGCCACAGCCGCAACTGGGTGGTGTAGGTGCGGCGGGTCGCCTCGGACGAGTAGCTGGCGATGAACGCGACCGCCGCCCAACTCGCCGTGTCGGGCTCCTGGCTGGTGGGTAGTTCGAGCGTGAACGTGGACATGATCAACCTCCTCGACGACGCAACCTGCGGCGCCAGGTCGAGCATCCACCGACTCCGCCATTGCAGGCGAGACTCCGACCGATCTCGCCTACACTTGTTGCACGACTGAGCAGCAGGCCGACCAGATCGCCGTTGATTCCGACATCGTCGGTGGCCAAGCCCACGTACGTGGCACCCGGATCCCGGGTCAGTGTGGTGTTGGATTGCCTAGCAGCAGGCTTGTCTGAAGACGAGATCATCGAGCAGTACCCGTCTCTGAGCCGTGAGGGGATCCGCGCGGCCGCCGCCTACGGCGCTGCCTTGGCCCGCGAAGAGATCTTCCCGCTGCCCGCGTGAGGCTCAAGCTCGACGAGAACCTCCCACACGACCTCGCCGACGAGCTCACACGGCGAGGGCACGATGTGGACACCGTGCTCGACGAGCAACTCGGTGGACGCAAGGACCCGGTGGTCGTGCAGGCCGCAACGGAGCCTTACACCTTGTCCAAAGCGGACTCCAGGAGCTTGGAGAAGAAGTCGCCCTCAACGTTTTCGCCTTGAACGACGCGGTGGCCGTACATCCCGACAACCAAATCGAAGTCGACGTGATAGTGGGGGTTCGACCGCGGAGGCGCGCGATCCGCGCGCGTCCGGTCGCGAGGGCCCCGTGCGCTGTGCGCACGCGTCGACGCCGATCGTCGGACCGGCGGACGCTCGTTCGACATCTGTGTGCACCGGCGAATCGACGCTGCGAGAACGGAGGAGGAACGCCACATGGGGACCGTGCCAGCACACACCCGGGTGGGCGGGGCGACGCGGCGCGCCGCCGTCGACCACGCCCAGACCGTGTACGCGGAGGCCTACCGGTGGATCGCGCGGACCGACCACGACGCTTTCGTGGTCGCCACGCGGACCGCGCTGTGGCCGCGGTGGCTCGCGGTCGCGACCGCCGAGCCGGCCACGCTCACCGAACCCGGGGACAGCGCCGACGGGACCCTCGTCGTCGGACGACGGACCATCCCGGTGCGGTGGACCGTCAGGCGCCGGCTGCGCGACATCGTGGCGTTGGACGCGATCGGCGACGGTCGCACCGTCGGCAGGATGGTGATCGGGTTCGGCCGCTGGTTCGACGGATCCGTCGCGGAACTGCGGCTCACGTCTTCGGTAGGCTCCCGGCTGAGGCTCCGTCGAGCCCTCCGCCGGTCTCTCGGACGCCTCGACGAGCTCGTCACGCGCCCGGGACGCGCCGCGCGCTGAGCGCACACGTCGACGCCGGTCGTCGAACCGACGGACGCTCGTTCGACATCTGTGTGCACCGGCGATCGACGCCGGGCGGACCGAGGAGAACGTGATGCGCTACGCGGCCCTGATCTACTCGCCGGAATCGGAGCACCCCGGAGGTGAGCCGTCAATGGAGGACATGATGCGTCCCTGGTTCGAGTTCCAGCAACGCCACGAGGCCCACCTGCTCGGCGGCGAGGCGCTGCAGCCGACGACCACCGCGACGTGCGTGCGGCTCACCGGGGGCGAGGTGGTGACCACCGACGGGCCGTATGCCGAGACCAAGGAGGCGCTCGCCGGGTTCTACCTGATCGAGGCGGACGACCTCGACCAGGCCCTCGACGTCGCCAGCCAGATCCCCTCGGCGGCGGTCGGCACGATCGAGGTGCGCCCGATCATGGAGCTCCCCGAGCAGCCGTGACGGATCTGGAGGGGACCTTCCGGGCTCACCACGGCACGGTGCTGGCCGTCCTGATCCGCGATCTGGGTGACTTCGACCTCGCGGAGGATGCCCTGTCCGACGCGGTCGTCGAGGCGGTCGAGCGCTGGCCGCGTCGCGGTGTCCCGGACAACCCACCCGGCTGGCTGGTCACCGTGGCGCGGCGACGCGCCATCGACCGGATGCGGCGCGACGAGCGCTTCCGCGCCAAGGTCGCGCTCCTCGCGCCGCTGGAGGGGGAGGACGAGGACATGACCCCCACGACGGTGCCCGACGAACGCCTGCGGTTGATCTTCACCTGCTGCCACCCGGCGTTGTCCAGCGAGGCACGCATCGCGCTCACGCTCCGAACGGTGTGTGGCCTCACGACGGGCGAGATCGCCCGGGCGTTCCTGGTCAGCAAACCCACGCTCGCGCAACGGATCGTCCGGGCCAAGCGCAAGATCCGCGATGCCGGTATCCCCTACCGGGTCCCGCCCGACCACCTGCTCCCCGGGCGTCTCACGGCCGTGCTCGCCACGGTGTACCTCGTCTTCAACGAGGCGTACAGCGCCACCGCCGGTGACCTCCTCCGACCGGACCTCGCGTCGGAGGCGATCCGCCTGGGGCGCGTGCTCGCCCGGCTGATGCCGGACGAACCCGAGGTGCTCGGGTTGCTGGCACTCATGCTGCTCCAGCACGCACGGGGCGACGCTCGCACCGACGCGGCGGGCGACCTCGTCCTCCTCGAGGACCAGGACCGGTCCCAGTGGTCGCGCGACCTGATCGAGGAAGGCACCGCGACCCTGCACGGGGCGCTGCGACGTGGCGCTCCCGGCCGCTACCAGCTCGAGGCCGCGATCGCGGCGCTGCACGACGAAGCGCCGACGTTCGCAGACACCGACTGGAAGCAGATCGCGCTCCTGTACAGCGAGCTCGTCCGGTTGACCGACTCGCCGGTCGTACGGCTGAACCACGCGGTGGCGGTCGCGTTCGCGCTCGGGTGGGACGTGGGCCTGGCCCGGGTCGAGGAACTCGCCGACGACCTGGACGGCTACCATCTGTTCCACGCCGCGCGCGCGGACCTGCTGCGACGAGCCGGCCGCTCCCGGGAGGCCGCCCGCAGCTACGATTGCGCGCTCGCGCTGACCACGAACGAGGCCGAGCGGCGCTACCTCCAGCGCCGCCTCACCGAGGAGACCTGACGGTCAGGGGCTCTCCCGAGACGGTCCGCGAGCGTGCCCAGCATGATGGCCGCCTCCGGTCGCTCCATCAGGATCGACCGCAGGTTCTCCGACGAGAGCGCCAGCCCGACGACCTCCTCCCCGTCGCAGATGACGTCGCCGACGCGCGGTGCGCCGCGCAGCAGACCCAGCTCGCCGACGTGCTCACCCTCCCCGTAGGTACGCAGGAGGCGCACCTCGCCGTCGACCTCCTTGGAGATCCGCACCCGGCCAGACGCGATCACGAGCATCTCGTCGCCGGGGTCCCCGAAGCGGTAGATCACCTCGTCCCGTGCATAGCGGCGCTCCTCGACGTTCTCGGCGACGCGGCGCAGGTCCTCCGGCTGCAGCTCCGAGAACATCGCCACCTGCTGGAGGCAGAGGATGCGTTCGATCACGTCGAGCGTGTCGCCGCGGAGCTCTCGGACGTCAATGGCTCCCACCGGCTCCCTGCGTTCGTGCGCCAGCAGAGATACAAGCGCGCGTTATGAGCGGTCTGGCCTCGCGAGGCTCGCGCGCATATCCACGGCTACGGAGTGACGAGCTCGAGGTCAGAGACCTGAGCCAACACCTCGAAGTCGCGGTCGACTGCGAGGATCGGATTGTCGGTGCGGAGCGCGACGGCAGAGATCAGGCAATCGATGCTCGACCGCACGGTCAGGCCCCGGGTCCGGGCTGACCGGTAGAGGGTCGCCGCGTCCTCCCAGTCCTGCAGTCCAGCCACGGGGTGCATCGGCCCGCGCATCAGCAGCCCCCGCAGTTCGAGAGCCCGTTCGGAGGTGCGGGCACCAGCCGTGAGTTCGTAGACGACGGGATCGGTCCATCCGAGCGGACGCTCTTCCGCGATCGCCTCACGGATCCAAACGTTGTGGGGGCTACCAGTGCCGCGGAGATACTCGACCCACGCTGAGGTATCGACCAGAACGCTCACGCTGAGTCCGGCGGCACGTCACGTCGCATCTCGTCGAGGTCGGCGTCCCACCCGGAACTCTCGAGGGCGAGCGCCTCCTCCCGGGTGAGCTCGGCGCCGACGAGTCGACGCAGCGCGAGATCGACGGTCTCCTTCTTGGTCCGAGTCCCGTACAAGCGCATCGCGCGTTCTACGATCTCGTCGTCGAGTTCGATGTTCGTCCGCGTTGTCGACATCGGCTACTCCTTTGCCGTACACCATGATACACATATATGTGTATGCCCGCTCACGACAGACGAGGCCGGGCAGTTCTGAGCGGTCATCCCGCAGGCGACCGCGCCCGCAACCACTGTTCTCGTACGCAGTTCCTCCCTGGGTAGAGCAGAGTCGAACCGATCTTGGTAGGTCGAATCACTAGGTCTTTCTGATCCACCACGGAATGGTTCCGGTAACGCAGCGTGGCCGTCTACGTGAAGGGCTGTCGATGAAGGGCTACGTCGCATGCAAAGGCAAGCGCTGGTACGCAGTGGTGTACGAGGGTGTCGATCCGGTGACCGGCCGGGAGCGTCGCCGCTGGCACGCCGCCGGCACTGACCGCGCCGAAGCCGAAGCGCTGGCGGGCCGCCTGGCCGTTGACGCCCGGGAACGTCGCAGGGACGGACGGGTCCGCCTGACGTTCACCGACTTCGTAGACCGCTACTGGTGGCCGGCCAAACGGATGCAGCTGCGCCCGACCACACTCGTCGGCTACGAACGCAACCTGCGGCTGTTCATCCTCCCCGCACTCGGCGACACCGTGCTGAGGGACCTGCGCGCCGAGACCATCGAAGCGCTCTACGGCCAACTTCTGCTCGACGGACGCGCCGACGGCGGCGGAGGACTGTCGACCAAATCCGTCCACGAGGTGCACGTGATCGTCCGCAACATCTGCGACCACGCGGCACGGCGGGGGCTGCTCGCAGCGAACCCGGCCCGCTACGCCGCCGCGCTCGTCGCCGAGAGGTTCACCAACCAGACGGAATAGACCCCGCCCCCCGCTCCACCCCACACCCATTCAGCACCATCCATCACTGCTCACTACCAGGTTGGCCGCCGGGGTCGCGCTACACGTCGTGTCCCGCCGGCTCGGCCACGCGTCCGAGGCGTTCACGGCGCAGGTGTACGCCCACGTGCTCCCGCAGCAGCAGGCGCAGGCAGCCGCACGGTTCGCGGCCCTGCTCGACCGCAGCCACGACGACGAGGACCATGAGGACGCCCGGTGAACGACGAGCCGTACGCCGACCAGCACCTAGAGCGGCTCGCCGCGGTCGCCCCGGTCGCCTGGGCCGCACTCCGGCAGACAGACGACGTGAGCGGCCTCCTGTCGGGCCTGGCCGAGCTCTCCGAGGACGACCTACGGGCGCTGGTCCAGGAGCTCACCCCGACCGAGACGTACTACCTGGCGCGCATCCTCGACGTCGACCTCGGTCGCTAGCTAGCCCTGATGTTTCACGCGAACGCGACGGCGGGTGTGTCGGCGGGTGATCGGTG
>CAZHZQ010000082.1:0-2086 GCA_964537235.1 uncultured Actinomycetota bacterium
TCAGCGGTCACGCGAGACCTCCGAGCTCGCGGGCGATCCGTGCGGCCACCAGGGTCTGACGGTTCCGTGGCCGATCGTGCGCGGCGGCATCGACCAGCGCCGCGTGCTGCCCGACGACGATGAGGGCCCGCTGCGCCCGGGTGATCGCCGTGTACGCGAGGTTGCGCCACAGCATCCCGCGGTGCGACCGGTCGCACACGAACACGACGACCGGCCACTCGCCTCCTTGGGACTTGTGGACCGTCACGGCCCACGCGGTGGTCAGATCCCGGGCCTGGCCGGCGTCGTAGCGCACCTCGCCCCGCGGGAAGACGACCCGCAGCCGTCCACGTGCGGCATCGACGTCCACGACCTGGCCGACGTCCCCGTTCGAGACGTCGAGCTCGGCGTCGTTGCGCGTCTGCATCACCCGGTCGCCGGTGTGGAAGCCGGCCACTGCCGGACGGCCCGCGGCCGGGTTGAGGGCCTCCTTCAGGGCGGCGTTCAGCGCGTCGACCCCGGCGGGTCCACGGTAGATCGGGGCGACGACCTGCACGTCCTGGACGTCGACTCCGAAGTAGTCCGGGACACGGTTCGCGACCGCCTCGACGACGCGCGGCACGATCCGGTCGCGGCGCGGTTCCTCGGCCATGAACACGTCGCCGTCGATCGGCTCGAGAGGTCGGATCGCTCCGCCGTTGAGCTCGTTGGCCAGCGAGACGATCCGGCTGCTGGCCGCCTGCCGGTGGACCTCCGTCAGCTCGACGGTCGGGACCTCGTCCGCCCGGATCAGGTCCCGGAGGACGTCGCCCGGCCCGACCGACGGGAGCTGGTCCGGGTCACCCACGAGCAGCAGGTGCGCCCCGTCGTCCACCGCCGCCAGCAGGCTCGACGCGAGCCACGTGTCGCACATGGACACCTCGTCGCAGATCACCAGGTCGTGAGGCAGGCGCTCGCCACCGCCGAAGCGGAAGGTGAACCCTCCGGTGCGGCTGCCACCGTCGAGGGTCACGGGGCGCGCCTCGAGCAGCCGGTGGACGGTCGTCGCCGGACGGTTCACCAGCTCCTCGATCCGCTTCGCGGCGCGACCGGTCGGGGCGCACAGCGCGACGTTCAGATCGGCGGCCTCGGCGGCCAGCACGACCTCCTCGATCGTCCGCGTCTTGCCGGTGCCGGGACCGCCGGTCAGGACGGAGACCGGCTCCTGGAAGACCCGACGGACGGCGCTCGCCTGCCCGTCCGTCAGCTCGTCGGAGGGGTCCACGTCATCGGCGTGAGGTGCCAGTCGCGTCCGGCTCACGGTCCGCAGCCGGACGATGTCCTCGGCCAGGTTCTGCTCGCTGTCCCGCCCCGCCGGCGTGTAGACCACCTCGACCTCGTCGAGGTCGTCCAGGACGAGCGCCCCGTCCGCGATCGCCAGCTCCAGGCCGTCCGCCGCCGCGATCGCGTCCACGCCGAGCAGGCGGCCGGCCGCCTGTACGCACTGGTCCTTCGTGAGGTACTGGTGACCGTCACGGAAGCGGGCCGCCGCGTGCGCGGCGCGAGCTCCGGCCGCCAGACGGCGCGGGTCCAGCTCGTCGATCCCCAGGTGGCGGGCCATCGCATCGACGTGGGCGAAGCGGCATCGGGGCGCCTCGAGCAGGGTGTACGGATCGCGTCTCGCGACGTCGGCGGCCTCGGCGCCGAACGTCGCGAACACGTCCCGGACGACACGGTCCGGCAGGTCCGCGGGGCCGACGAGCCGCACGAGGTCGGCGTACGCACGACCCTGGCGCCAGTCGTCGTGCAGCTGTGTCGCCACGTCCTCGGCGAGGCCGGCCTCGTCCACCAGCCGTCCCGGGTCACGCTCGACGACCCACCCGGCTTGGTTGCCGAAGGTCGTCAGCAACCGGTCGACGGTGGCAGCGTCGGCGGAGAACCGTTCCGAGGACAGGAACGCGCGCAGGCCCGCAGCCGTCGTGGGCACGGTCTGCTCGTAGAAGGTGACCTCGAAGGTCGGCCCGTACTTGGGGTGGTCGTTCCAGTTGCCCACGACGCGGACGCACTGGCCCTCGACGAGGTCGGCGAGCGGGCCCGAGCAACGGATCCCGTGGCCGTTCCCGTCCTC
>CAZHZQ010000082.1:2186-5814 GCA_964537235.1 uncultured Actinomycetota bacterium
CCGTCCTCACCATTTCCCCGGCCGTCCGCCCGGTGTGTCTCGAGCTCGACGACCCCGAAGCCACTGTCCCGGTCGGCGTAGTAGACGCCGATGACCTCGCCGGTGACGTCCTCACCGGCGAACAGCTGAGCGGTCTGAGCGGTCGACTCCTCCACGGGGCGAGCCTGCCACAGTCTCGGCGCGGTGGCTCGTACCCCCTGTGGACAGGCTGTCCGCGTGGGCCGTCGGGGAGGACGGATCTCCCGGGCTGTACGGGGACTGTGCTAGCTGCCCTCGACCGTCCGGAAGGGCCGAGCGCCCCGATCGGGCCGCGCGGCGGTCGAGCGGGGAGCCTGCGCGAAGCCCCGTTCCTCCTCGTCCCGCGCACGGTCGCGACTACGGGTCAGCAACCATCCCAGGAGGAAGCCCACCAGCAGCCCGCCCGCCGCGAAGGCCAGGCGCGGCCCCCAGACCTCCAGGGCCTCCTCGTCGAAGCGGTCCTCCAGGTAGCGCTCCATCCGGTCGGCCGTCTCGCGGGACCGATGGCTGACCTCGTCGGCGACCCGTACGGCCACCTCGGGCGTGGCGGAGACGGCGTCCTGGACGCGTTCGCCGGCCTCCTCCAACCGTTCGGACACACGGTCCCGTGCCGGTTCGAGACGATCTTCGAGACGGTGGCTGACACGGTCTGCGGTCGCTCGGACGCTCATACGGGGTCCTCCGGTCGGGTCTGGAGCCACCCTACGCCAGCCGGGCCGTCGCAGGTCGTGGGTAGCCTGCGCGTATGTCCAGTGGTCCGTTGCGGCTCGTCGTGGCCGTCGTCATCGTCGTGTTGCTGGCGCGTGCCGCCGTGGCGGCGTGGCACCACCGCAGGCTGCTCATGTCGGTCTGGCGTGGCATCACCTGGAAGCACCTGCTCGGGGCGCTGGGGCTGCTCACCGTCGTCGCGACGATCGGGACGCTGCTGTTGGCCCTCCCGCCGATGCAGATCGGGCTGGGCCAGCTCGTCGACTTCCAGGGCAACGCCGTGTTCACGCCACTCGAGGAGGCGGCCGTCCGAGCAGGACCCGCCCCCGGGACGGGCCCCGACTGGACGGTCGTGTGGCTGGCCACCGGGTTCCTGGCGTTCCTCTGCGTCATGCTCCCGTGGCTCGCCTTCGTCGAGGAGGAGATCTTCCGCGGAGGGCTCGAGCAGGCCGACCTGCCGGGCGAGCTGTGGACGGCGTTGCGCTTCGGTCTGATCCACATGGTGATGCTCGTGCCGATCGGGGCGGCGCTGGCGATCGCGGTGGCAGGCTTCGTGTACGGGCGCATCTACCGGACGGCGTTCCACCGCGCCGGCGGTCCGGACGGCGACCTCGCACTGCCGGAGGCGGTGGACCGCTCCTACCGACCGACCAAACGCGCCCGGAAGGCGCTGGCGGTCACGCGCCTCAAGGCGGCCTACGCGACGCTGGTCGCCGACCACGACATCGACGGTCAGACGGCGACGATGACCCCGGTCTCGACGATCGAGCCCGTCCGGCGCCAGGCAACGGCCGTGTTCGCCTCCACGGTGTGGCACACCTCGTTCAACACCCTGGTGGTCGGACTGCTGTGGCTCGCGATCGTGGCGGAGGCGGTCCTCTAGGGCCCGCTCCGGAGACGGTCGTACGCGTCGCGGACCGATCCGGCGACCCGGGCCATCTGTTCGTCGTCCCCGTAGGGGTTCCGGGGCCAGAAGAAACCGCGCAACCCGTCCTTGGGGCGCCGGGGCACGACGTGCGTGTGCAGGTGGGGCACGCTCTGACTGACCCGGTTGTTCATCGCGACGAAGCTCCCCTCGGCGTCCATGGCCTGGGTGACGGCCGCCGTCAGTCGCTGGACCGTCGTGAAGTACGGGCCGAGGTCGCCGGGATCGAGATCCAGCAGCGTCTCGCGGTGATCACGCGGGACCAGCAGGCAGTGGCCGTGGAAGAGCGGCCTCCGGTCCAGGAATGCCACCGCGTGGGCTTCGTCCACGACGACGTGCGCCTCGGCGTCGCCCGCCACGATCCGACAGAAGGTGCAGTCCCCCACCCCTCAGTCCGGCTCACGGACCGACCACCGCAGGTCGGTCACCGCAGACATCTCGTCGAGGAAGCGGACGGGTTCGAACGCCTCCGCCGGAGACGCGACCCCGGTCGCTCTCGCGTCGCCCGCAGCCAGCCGCTCGGCTGCCCAGGCCATGGACTCGGCGGTGAACGCGTAGATGTCGTGCCCGTACGCCCACGCGCGGGCGACCTCGCCGTCCGCCCCCTGGACCTCCGCCACACAGCCCCAACGGGTCGTCCGACGCCCCTCGTCCGAGGGTCCCTCCGGTCCCATCTCGAGCACCCGACTGACGAACCGTCCGACCGGTTCGAAACGGGTGAGGTTCGCCAGGAACTGTCCCGCCTCGGCCAGCGCTGTCGGCAGCGCGAAGTAGGTCGCGACCGTCCGCACGTCGTCGACGTGGCGCGGGACCATCAGGGGCTCGCACCCCGGGAACCCCGCCGCGTGCCTGGGTCCGACGGGTTTCGGGAACCAGGCGAGGCGGCGCCGCTCGGCGAACCGTTCCTCCACCATGTCGCCGTCCCGCAGGGCGAGGCCGGTCCCGTCGATCAGTTCGGCCATCGTGCGCCGGGTGCCGCGCGACACGATGATGCTGCGGCCGCGCACGAGGTACGCGACGTGGACCTCGACGGGCTCGTCGACCGTGCCCGCCGCCACATCCGCGAGCAGGTCCCCGGGCACCGAATCGAAACCGCAGGCGGGCACCAGCGTCCCGGCAGCATCCTCCGCCCCGTCGTACCCGTACGCCCAGCGGACGAAGGGCTGCTCCCCCGTCGAGTCGACGTAGTGACGACCGGCGCGCAGCGCGTGCTCGAACGCCGGTCGCCCCAGCTCGACGAACGGCCCGACGGTCGTGGTCACGACCTCCACGGCACCGACCAGCCGTTCGAGCCCGTCCGGCTCGTCGACGTCGACGCGTTCGATCCGGACGATCTCGGGAACGTCACCGACGACCCGCTCGACCTTCCCGACGTCACGCCCCGCAGCGACCACCCGTGCGCCCCGCCGGGCCAGGGCACGCACCAGCAGCCGACCGGTGAAACCGCTGGCTCCCAGCACCGCGATCTCCGACACACGCCCTCCTCGTGCTCACGGCCCGAGCAGCCTAGGACGTTGCGAACCCGTTCGGTGCCGCGCGGTTCACCGCCCGGGGCGGCACCGGTTCCGTGACACCACCCCTCGTCGATGTCACGATGCGTGGCCCGACCGGAAGGGGTCACGTGGGCCGGACCGAGGGCTCGCCACCGGAAGCCCCGGAAGCCAGCGTGCTCCGGGTCCTCGTCGCCTGCGACGACCGCACCGGCGCGGAGCCGGGCTGGGCCGAGGGCTTCCCCGCCACCCCCGAGGGGTGGAGCGTGACGGCGACGTTCACCTCGGTCGACCTGCTCCGTGACCTGCCGCAACTCGAGGCCCGCGGGTACGTGTTCGCGGGCGTCCACAGCGGGACGCTCCTGCCACCGGGGGTCGCGGCCGTGGATCTCCTGGTGCCCACGGAGGCGGTCCGCGCCCACCCCGCATGGTGGGAGGCGATCACCGGGCACGCGGACCAGGCCTTCCCGCTCGTGTTCGGACCGGC
>CAZHZQ010000082.1:5914-10894 GCA_964537235.1 uncultured Actinomycetota bacterium
GGAGATGGAGCACGAAGGCTCCCGTAGCCCTCACCCGGCTCCCGCTTCGTCTCCCCACCAGATCGCTGGAGGCACCAGCGGACGACCTGACACGCGACTTGAATGCACGACGACCTCACGAAGGAGGCCAGAGATGGCACAGACCAAGACCAAGACCAAGACCAAGACCAAGAACGCCGCCACGTCGAACACGACGAAGCGCACCAGCTCCAGCGAGGGCTCGACCGCCGCACACCAGCGTGACCCCAAGGTCATCGTGGTCGACACCGCCTACGCCGTCGCGGGGCTCGGCACCGACGCCGTCCGCGTCGCCCGGACCCTTCCGGGGCGGGCCAAGGACCTCCGCGACATCGACGGGCGCCGCGCTGACGTCGAGAAGCGGGTGCGCGACATCCGCGACCGTGTCGAGCAGCGCTTCGACGAGAAGGCCACCGAAGGCCGGACCGTCGTGGACGACCTGCTCGAGCAGCCGCAGCTGAAGTCGGTCGTCGACCAGGCCAAGACGGCCCGTACGCAGGTCAAGGCGGCGATCACCTCGATCCGCAAGACCGCGACCGAGACCGTCTCGGCGGGCGTCGAGGCCGGCCGCAAGCAGGCCGACACCGCGCGCACCCGGACGAAGGCCGCCACCACCTCGGTGAAGAAGACGGCCGAAGCTGCCCTCGAAGCCACCAAGGACATCGTCAACAACAACGTCAGCGCCGAGGAGAACTCGGACAGCTGACCACACACCAACGAGGGTCGGTGTCCTCCCGCCCGCTGACACCGACCCGGTGGATCCGTTCGGATCCGCCACGGTGAGGTCGGTTCCCCGCACCGCAACCTCACCACGGACCGCCCTCTCCTCCCCGAGAGGGCGGTCTTTTCTTGTGTGGCGGTCTTTTCTTGTGTGGCGGTCTTCCCTTTCCCGGAGCACGACCGTGCCGTCCTACGATGCCCCGACGACCAGCCACCACACCCGACGACCACCGGAGAGGCAACCGTGTCGCTGCAGGACCAGATCCAGTCCGACCTGACCGCCGCCATGAAGGCGCGCGACAAGAGACGCATCAGCGCGCTGCGCATGATCGTCGCCGCGATGAAGAACGCGGCCGTCGAGGACGGTCGCGGTCCCCAGGGCCAGCTACCGGACGAGGTCGTCGAGCGCATCCTCGCCAAGGAGGTCAAGAACCGCCGTGAGGCCGCGGACGCCTTCCGTGAACGCGGCCGCGAGGACAAGGCCGCCGAGGAGGAGGCGGATGCCGACGTCTACGCCGAGTACCTGCCCGAACCGCTCAGCGACGACGAGCTGATCACGATCGTCGAGGAGACGATCGACGAGGTCGGCGCTGAGGGCCCGCAGGACATGGGGCAGGTCATGGGCGCGGTGATGCCCAAGGTCGGCAACCGCGCCGACGGGCAGCGTGTGTCCGCGCTGGTCAAGTCCCGTTTGATGGGCTGATCGGACCGGTCAGCGTCAGGAGGCGCTGGTGCGCGTGCGGGCACCGCGGTCCATCATCCGGTCGGGACAGTCCCTGATGTGGGGTGAACGCACGGCGAGCTGTCGGGGCAGTTCGACCTCCGTGGTCGTCGACCAGCCGGCGATCCTCCACGTGACCGCTTGCGAGGTGATCACGTCCATCGCCCGCTCGGTGTAGTAGACGCAGTTGTCGAAGACCCCGTCCACGATCACCGTGCGGCGGGCACCCGGGTCCAACCGGAACGGCTCGAAGGGACGTGTCCCCGCGGTCGGATCATCGACCGGCGCACCCTCGGGAGCGACCAGGACCTCAGTGGGACGGATCAGCCGCAGGCCGTCCTCCATCCCGGCGACGGGCACGTCCTCGACGGTCACCGGGATCGGCCCGTCGTTGCGTAGCTGCACGGCGTAGCTGACCTCTTGGCCGTGACCGTAGGTGACGAACTCGACCGACGGCGCGTCGCTGTAGTCGACCGCGAACCTGTCGGTGGACGCCGAGACGACCGCGACCTCACCGACCGTGGGCACCGCGGCGTCCCGTAGCGCGGACAGGCCGCCGATCGCGACGGCGACGAGGCCGAACGTGACTGACAGGACGACACCGATCCGCCACCGGCGACGCGACGGTGCCCGCACCGGGATCGCCGATCGAGGGCGATCGGCGAGCTCGGGGCGTGTGCTGCCGGTCACGACGCTGCCCCGGCGCGGGTGGCGACCGCCCGGTGACGTCGGAGGGCTGCCGCACCGGCGATCGCCGCGGCGCCCAGCAAGCCGAGCACCAATCCGCCACCGGTCGCCGGCGTCGACGGACCCGACGAACCGCTGTCACCTCCGGCGGGTGCTCCTCCGCCGTCATCGGCTCCTGGGTCGGGCGCGGGCTGTGGGCCGCCGTCCTCGCGCCCCGCCGGCTCGGTGGGGCTGTCGAACCAGTCGCAGCCCTCCGGGTCGGGGTTGTCCTCACGGTCGTAGCTCGCGCAGGGCGCGAGACCGGCCGACTTGACGGGGTCCGAGGGGCTGAACGTCGATCCTCCGCTGTCGCAGTCCGGCAGATCGGGGAACGACGAGCCCTGGTGAGGCGAGTTCGACGTCGGGGTCCCGTCCTCGGTGGCCGTCGAGGTGTTGCCCTGCCAGCAGTTGCCCTCGCCTTCGTCGTCCCACCAGAAGTCGATCCCGTTCGGCTGCGTGAGGCCGTCCGGGGTCTCACCCAGCGTGTTGTTCACGAAGTGGTTGAAGTGGGAGGTCTCGTACTGGTCCTGCTCGATCACGCCGGGCAGGTCGCCCGGCTCCTCGGGGCTCTCGCGAAGGATCGTCGGTACGAAGAACAGCATGGCCCCCTGCCGCCAGTTGTCGTAGATCAGGTTGTCCTCGACGAGGTCGTGGTTGCCGCCCGCGATCATGATCCCGGTGCCCACGGGGATCGGGAAGACCGGACAGACCGTCCCGGTCTCGAGGATCCTCCACTCCCGGGGCGGCTTGTCGCACTCACCCGTGTGCACGTACTGCTCGTAGTAGTTCACGTTGTTGCTGTAGATGCGGTTGTTCCACAGCCAGGCGTGGTCCTGGGGCATCCCCGGGTGACCGCCCACGAAGCTGTCGGTCACGTACCCGGCGCCGTTGTGGTGGAAATCGTTGTCGTGGAAGTTGACCGAGTTGCCGGCCGTCCCCGAGAACCCGAGGGCGTTGTGGTGGCTGTCGCAGCCGAACACCTCGACCGCCCAGCGGTCCAGCCGTTCGGTCTGGTCGTTGTCCGCGTTCACGTCGGCCGATGACCCCGGGTACACCCCGGAGTCGCCGTTGTAGTAGGCCTCGCAGTCCTTGATCACGCCGTGGTCCGACGCGAACGTCAGGATCCCGTACAGCTCGATCGCCCGGGTGACGGTGCCGTCGATCACGTAGCCGTCGGTCTCGTGGACGTAGATGCCGTTCTCACGCACGAGCTGGGTGGTCAGGTTGCGGATGTAGAAGCCGTCGGCACGGTCGGCGCGGATCCCGTTGTGGCGCTCGATCCACTCGCCGTCGTCCTCGAACCCGCCCTCGAAGATGACGTCCTCGGGGTCGTCACCGGTGCCCTCGACCTGCAGGTTGCACAGCGCGTTGTCGCAGACCCGGTCCTCGTCGGCCGGGTCGTCACCGAAGATCCCGACGAGCTGGGTGATCGTCGGGCAGTTGTAGCCGTCCTCGTACGCGACCACGCCGCCGTCGTAGTCGGCGTTGCACGCCTCGTCCCGGCTCGGCTCCTCGAGGTAGAGGCCCGGCAGGACGTAGACGTTCACCCCACCCCCGTCCGGCCCGGTCTCGCGGATGTGGTCGACAGCGGCCTGCAGGTGCTGGAACACGTCCTCGTGATCCCCGGTGGTGTGCGTGTCGCCACCACCGTCGAACTGCGTGCGGCACCGTTCCCAGAGGTCCTCGTTGAACCCGCGGATGTCGGCGTCGGCGATCTCGGCGATCCGGTCGCCGCTGTCCTCCTTGCAGACGATCACGACCTGCGTGGCCTGCTGGATCGAACGGTGCTGCGGGACGGAGGCGCCCTGATCGGGGAAGAACGATTCGCGTTCCTCGTGAGCGGTGGCCGTGATCGTCGACGCGAGGCCGACGACCAGACAGGCGACGACCACGAACGTGATGCGTGCGGTGCGGCGCAACGGAGGCCCTTCTCAACGGACGACGACAGATGCCACCACCGCACCTCTTCGCCATGCCCTGTCCGTGTTCCTGCCCACCCACCGTGCGGTGATGACCGCAACCTGCCGTTAGGGTTGCGCTCATGAACGTGATCCGGTCGACCGTCGACACCTCGTCCGAGGACTTCGCGGGCAACCGCCAGCATCACGCGCAACTGGTCGCCGATCTCCGTGAACAGATGGAGCGCACCGCCCGTGGCGGGTCGGAGCACTCCCGCGAGCGCCACGTCGAGCGGGGCAAGCTCCTGCCCCGCGACCGGGTGAACGCCCTGCTGGACCCCGGGACGCCCTTCCTCGAGCTGTCGCCCCTGGCGGCGCACGGCATGTACGACGGCCAGGCGCCCGGTGCGGGGATCATCACCGGCATCGGTCGCATCTCGGGCGTCGAGTGCGTCATCGTCGCCAACGACGCGACCGTCAAGGGCGGCACCTACTTCCCCGTGACCGTCAAGAAGCACCTGCGGGCCCAGGACATCGCCCGACAGAACGGGCTGCCCTGCGTGTACCTGGTCGATTCGGGCGGGGCGTTCCTCCCGAAGCAGGACGAGGTCTTCCCGGACCGCGACCACTTCGGGCGCATCTTCTTCAACCAGTCGACCCTGTCGCAGGCCGGCGTCCCGCAGATCGCCGTCGTCATGGGGTCGTGCACGGCCGGGGGTGCCTACGTCCCGGCGATGAGCGACGAGTCGATCATCGTCAAGGAGCAGGGCACGATCTTCCTCGGCGGGCCGCCACTGGTGAAGGCGGCCACGGGCGAGGAGGTCTCCGCCGAGGAGCTCGGCGGCGGCGACCTGCACGCCCGCACCTCGGGCGTCGTCGACCACCTCGCCGTCGACG
>CAZHZQ010000083.1:0-10799 GCA_964537235.1 uncultured Actinomycetota bacterium
ACCTCGGCAACGACTTCTTCCGCCTGTTCCTGGACGCGGACCTGGTCTACTCCGCTGCAGTCTTCGAGGACCCGGCGGAACCGCTCGAGGTCGCCCAGCGCCGTAAGCTCGACCTCATCTGCCGCAAGCTGGCGTTGGAACCCGGCGACCGGCTGCTCGACATCGGTTGTGGCTGGGGGTCCCTCGTGTTGCACGCCGCTCGCCGCTACGGCGTACGGGCGGTCGGCGTGACCCTGTCCGAAGCCCAGCTCGAGCTCGGCCGACAGCGCGTGGCCGACGCCGGCCTGGACCACCTGGTCGAGATCCGCCTCGCCGACTACCGCGACGTCCGCGGCAGCTTCGACGCCGTGGTGTCCGTGGGGATGTTCGAGCACGTCGGCCCCGAGCACCTGGCTGACTACTTCGGCCACGCCTTCCGGGTGGCCGCACCGGGAGGTCGCTTCCTGAACCAGGGGATCACGACCGGCCGTCGCGCGGTGACGCGGGACCTGGCGGGGCAGCGGGGCAGCTTCGCCGCCCACTACGTGTTCCCGGACGGGGGGTTGGTCCCCACGTGGACCGTCGTGAAGCACCTCGAACGTGTGGGCTTCGAGGTCCTGGACCTGACGCAGCTGCGCGCGGACTACGCGCTGACCCTGCGTCGGTGGGTCGCTCGGCTCGAGGCCAACCGCGACCGCGCCGTCGAGGTCGCCAGCGAACCCGACTACCGGATCTGGCGCGCCTACATGGCCGGGTCGGTCGTGGGGTTCGAGAGCGGTGACCTCGGCGACGTGCAGGTCCTGGGGATCCGTCGGGCGACCGTGACACCGGCGTCCGACGACCTCGCGGAACTGGTGCCGCTCCGGGCGGCCAGCAGGTTATGAGCCGGGTCGCCACCGCCTCCGCCAACCAGCTCGCCGCCGACGCCGGGGCGCAGCTCGCCGACGAAGGCGGCAACGCGGTCGACGCGGCGTTGGCGGCGGGGCTCGTCGCGATGATCACCGAGCCGGGGATCTGCGGGCTCGGCAGCGGGGCGTTCGTGACGCTCTGGAAGGAGGACGGCGAGCCCGTGACGGTGGACGGGGACGTCGAGATGCCGGGGCGCGGACTGCCCGAGGAACGGTTCGGGCAGGGCACCTACGAGGTCACGACCGAGTACGGGGGCGGGACCACGATGCTGGTGGGCCACGGCTCGGTCGCGACGCCGGGAGCGTTGGCCGCGTTCGAGGCCGCGTCGCAGCGGTTCGGCCGCGCCCCGTGGGCCTCCCTGTTCGGACCGGCGATCGACGTCGCCGAGGAGGGGTTCCCGATGGGGGAGGCCTCGCACCATTACCTCGAGTACGTCCACGAGTCGATCTACGGGCAGCAGCCGGACAGCCGGCTGGCGATCCACGACGTCGACGACCGCCTGATCGGGCGGGGCGAGACGGTCCGGGTGCCGGGCCTCGCCGACACCCTGGCGTTCCTCGCGGACGAGGGTGCGCGCGGGTTCTACGAGGGTGACATCGGTGCGGCGATCGCGGCGGACATGGAGGCCAACGGGGGCATCCTGAGGCGGCGGGATCTGGAGGCTTACGAGGCGGTGCTGCGTCGCCCGCTGCGCGTCCAGGTCGGTGGCGAGGAGGTCGCGACGAACCCGCCGCCGGCGGTGGGCGGGGCGGTGCTGGTGGCGATGCTCCGGCTGATGGACGGGCGACCACACGGTCGTTGGACCTCGGACGACGTGGACCGGCTCGTCCGCGTCCAACACGCGGTGCTGGGGCACCGTCGGGACCGCCTGGACGTCAGCGACGATCTCCAGGCGGAGGTCGCGGCGCTGCTCGCCGGCATCGAGGATGGGGATCTCACCGCGCTGGTCGGATCCCCGTCCACGGTCCACACCTCGGCGGTCGACCTCGACGGCACCGCCTGTGCCATCACCGCGTCGGCCGGGTACGGGGCGGGGATCATCGCTCCGGGGACGGGGATCTGGTTGAACAACTGTCTGGGGGAGGTCGAGCTGAACCGGCACGGCCTGCATGCCCAGGAACCGGGGACACGCCTGACCTCGAACATGGCCCCGACGGTCGCCCGTGACCGGGACGGGCGGGTGCTCGCGATCGGGTCCCCGGGCGCCGACCGCATCACCACCGCGATCCTCCAGACCCTGCTGAACCTCGCCAACGGTGGGCTGTCGCTCGACGCGGCGATCGCTCACCCCCGCCTGCACGTCGACGTGCACGGCGACCGCATCCTGGTCGAGGAGGGGCTGTCCGACGGTCCCCTCCCGGGTGAGGTCGTGCGGTACCCGGAGCTGCACATGGTCTTCGGCGGTGTCGCGGCGGCCCAGCGGCACGAGGGACGCGTGCAGGCGGCCGCCGACCCCCGGCGGACCGGCGGCACCGCGCTCGGAGGTCACTGACCCCCGTCAGTCCACCAGCAGCAGGTGCGCGGAGCGACGCGAGGCGGTGGCGTCGAGGCGCGTCAGCCTCCGGTCCACGAGCCCGATCGTGTCGATCGCGTACCGCCACATCGCCATCGCGTTGCGTTCCGCGTCGCGTTCGTCGTCGCCCCCCACGCAGAACCGTGCGATGTAGCGGCCCTCGCTGAGACCCACGGTGACGTGGCAGATACCGAACCCCTGCAGGAGCTCCTCCAGTGCGTCGTGGGCGGCGGGCGAGGTCAGCTCGTCGCCCTGCACCTCGAGGGTGACGGTCCACATCGGGGGTCCCTCCTCCGGCTGGCTCGCAGGGGTGTCTAGTCCACCCGCACTAGGAACGTCGACATCGACCGGTTCGGGCTTGACCGATCGTGCGGTCCAGGCGACACAACGTCCGCCAGGCGACGACGACTACGCCGTTCGGGCGCCCGTGCATGGTCAGTCGTGACCACGGGCGACGTGGCCACCAGTCTGGATCGGAGAGTTGGCGGATGGCGGAGGGGATGGGGCGTCGCCGGTAGCGTGCCGGCCCGGGTGTGAGCGCGACGTGGAGAGGTGACGGTGAGAGATCGGATCGCGGTCGTGTTCGCGGTGCTGGTCGCGCTCGCCGTGGCCGCCGGAGGGGTGTGGTTCTTCCTCCTCCGTGACACCGGCCCCACCCGTCAGGAGCAGGCCGAAGCCGTGGTGACCGCGTACGCGTCGGCGTGGGAGGACGGCGACTGGGCATCGCTGTCCGCGCTGGCGGCCGGGGGCGCGGACCCGCGGTCGGCGCACGAGGACGCGTGGGCGCGGCTGGAGGTCGCGGAGGCGACGGTCCGCCCGGGGCCGGTGACCGTCGAACGTGGCCGCGCCGACGCGGATCTCATGCTCGAGCTGACCCTCGCTGAGTTCGGCGAGTGGTCGTACGACACGCACCTCACCCTCATCCGGGAGGAGGGTGAGTGGCGGGTGGACTGGTCGCCGTCGACCCTGCATCCACGGCTGGAGGACGGGCTGGCGTTCGCCCGGCAGGTCACCGAGGTGCCCGAACGCGCCCCGATCCTCGACCGCGACGGCACCCCCCTCGCGGAACGCCGTGAGGCGATCGTCGCGGGCGTCCATCCGGCGCGGCTGGACGACCCCGACGACGTGGTGCGGGCGTTCACGGAGCACGCCGGCGTCCCGGAGGAGCGGATCCGCAGGCTCCTGGAGGGTGACCTGAACCCCGAGTGGTTCTACCCGATCGTCCCGCTCGATCCCGAGGCGGAACAGCGGGTCGTCGACCTGCTGAAGCCGTTCCCGGGGATCGTGTTCCAGCGGCAGGACCGCCGCAGCGCGGTGACCGAGGAGCTCGCCGCGCACGTCGTCGGCGAGGTCGGCGAGATCACGGCGGAGCAGCTCGAGCAGCTCGGTCCGGGCCACCAGCAGGGCGACATCGTCGGGCGTTCCGGTCTGGAGCGGGTCTTCGAGGAGCAGCTGACCGGCGAGGCGGCGGGGCGTCTGTTGCTCGTCCGCGACGCGGCCGTCGCCCCGAGCCCGGGCCCGACGAACGGCCCGACGGCCGGCGAGACCGAGGGCGCGACCGAGGGCGCGAGCGCACCGGCGGCCGAGATCGAGGAGGACGACATCGATGAGGACGACATCGTCCAGGTCCTGGCCGAGTTCGGGGGCGAGGATCCCCAGCCCGTACGGACGACCCTGGACCTCGAGGTGCAGCGGGCGCTGGAGCAGGCCGTCCAGGGTGTGGAGGGGGCTCTTGGGGCGGTCGTCCTGCACGCGCCCACCGGCGCGATCCGGGCGGCGGTCAGCCATCCGCTCGACGAACCGTTCAACCGGGCGTTCGACGGTCTGTACCCGCCGGGGTCGACGTTCAAGATCGTGACGACCGCGGCGGTGTTGGCCGAGCTCGGGGCGGAGGTGTCCGCGACGTGCCCCGCCGAGGTGGACGTCGGCGGCAAGGCCTTCACGAACGCCCACGACCTCGAGCTCGGCGAGATCGATCTCGCGACCGCGTTCGAGGTGTCCTGCAACACCGCGTTCGTCCAGCTCGCCGAACAGCTCCAGGACGGTGATCTCGCGAGGTACGCCCAACGCTTCGGTTTCGGGACCGAACCCGACCTCCCGCTGCCGGTGGCGGGCGGGGCGTTCCCCGAGCCGGCGGACATCACCGAGCGGGCGGCCGCCGCGATCG
Source organism: uncultured Actinomycetota bacterium (assembly GCA_964537235.1). Lineage (GTDB taxonomy): Bacteria > Actinomycetota > Nitriliruptoria > Nitriliruptorales > JAHWKO01 > CAZHZQ01. The sequence continues at coordinate 4,569 of CAZHZQ010000083.1, forward strand.
GTCAGGGGCGCGTCCAGGCCAGCCCGCTGCACATGGCGTCGGTGGCAGCGGCGGTCGCCTCGGACGGTTGGCGCGCCGCGTACCTCCTCCAGGGCGAGACCGACGACGAGGAGGGCGCCGCGCCTCGGGCGTTCGCCCCCGGGGACGCCGAGCAGCTCCGCGGCTTCATGCGGCGGGTCGTCGAGGGGGGCACCGGGACCGCCGCGCAGGCATCCGGCGGGCCCGTGCACGGCAAAACCGGCAGCGCCGAGTTCGGCCAACCGGCAGGGGAGGACGGCGAGCTGCCGACCCACGCGTGGTTCGTCGGGTTCCAGGGCGATCTGGCGTTCGCGTTCCTCGTCGAGGGCGGCGGCGCCGGTGGCGACGTGGCGGCTCCGATCGCCGCGCGTTTCCTCGACGCCCTCAGCTGAGGCGGGTGACGGGGCGTTCCCAGGCCTCGCCGTCGACGATCAGGTCGACCTTCTCGTTGTAGAACGACAGCAGGCCGGCGATCCCCGCGACCTCGTCGTGCGGTTCGGGGTAGTACCAGATCAGGTCCTCGTGCACGTCCTCGCCGGCCTTGACCGAGTGGTACGAGGCGGTGCCCTTGTACGGGCACTCGGTGTGCCGGTCGCTGTCGACGAGCAGCTCCGAACGCACGTCCTCGGGCGGGAGGTAGAAGCGTGGCGGCAGCCCCGTCTCGAACAGCATCGTCGGGCGGTCGGACTCGGCGATCGTCTCGCCGCCGACGATGACCTCGACGTGCCGTGAGCTCTGGATCACGTCGATCCGGGTGTACGGGTCGCGCGGGTGGACGCCGACCTCCTCGTCCTCCTCGAACCAGCGGTCCACCTTGTCCCAGTAGAAGGCGATGTGCCCCTCGATCGGCGGTGCCTCGTCCAGCGGTTCCGGGTAGTACCAGGCCGCGTTCTCGATGCGGCGGTCCCCGACGACGACGTGGTGGTACGAGGCGTCACCCTTGAACGGGCAGTGGGTGCGGTGGTCGGAGGGCTCCAGCAGGTCGCTGCGGACGTCGCCCTGCGGGAAGTAGTAGACGGGGGTCAGGCCGGTCTCGTGGAGCAGCTTGACCCGTGTGGAGTCGGCGACCGTCTCGCCCGCGACGACGACACGTACGCGCTTGGGAGACGGCTCCCAGTAGAGCGTGCGCGCGGGCCCGCTGATGTCCTGGTTGAAGGTCCCCGCAGGCCGTTCGCCGAAGGGTCCGGTTCCGATCGTGAGCGCCATGGACCCGCCTCTCGTCGCTGGTTCGAGCCTGTCGCGGGAACCCGCGGGGCGCAGCCGTTGTTCCCGGACGGACGGGCAGCGATGGGAGGGAGGGGAGGAGGATGGTGCAGAGCCCGCGGAGTGGTTCCTACGCCGGGGTCGGACCGGTGTGCGGCGGTTCGGATGTCATCCGTGCCGGTTGCGGGTCCTGGGCCGGTTCAGGTTCTGACGGTCGCGCCCGCAAGGGCGTCCTCTCAGCCAGTGATCTCCGAGCTGGCTCCCGTCCACAACGCGGGCTCTGCGTCGTCCAGTGTGCCCCGCTCGTCGGGGTGCGGGGAAGTGGACGTGCGGCCAGAGCGCATCGCCGCGCGCGCCGCGCGTGCCACACGTGCCACACGTGCCACACATGCCACACATGCCACACGTGCCACACGTGCCACACATGCCTCGGTCAGCGCGGGATGCTGGTGCGCTTGAACTCGTTGAGGTCCACCCACCCCGTGAGGGCGTCCAGGAGGCGTTCGACGGTCCGGATCGCGACGTCGCTGTCGCCCTCGGGGCGGTGCATGACACGGACGAACACGGCCTCGTCGTCGGTGATGAAGGTCGGCACGCCGAAGACGTCGTGCTGGTTCTCGGCGGCCTCGTGCTCCTTGCGGAGGGTGTCCAGCACCGCCAGCCCACCCACCTCGGTCAGGATCTCGTCGGCGTCCACGCCCGCACGGGACAGCGCCCCGGCGACCACCTCGGGATCACGGATGTCGTCGCCGTCGTCGTGACGGGCGGCGAACAGCGAGCGGTGCACGTCGGGGAACCGCCCCGGGTCGCGCTGGCGGACGACCAGCCCGGCCAGCAGTGCCCGGATCCCGGCCGAGCGCAGCGGGTCGTCGCGGTCCCAGACGTCGGGCTTGCCGTCGTCGTCGGCGTGGACCTGACTCAACGAGAACGGGACGAAGCGCACGTCCCAGTCCGCCCCGGCCTCGAGCCCGTCGAGGACGTGTTCGTTCGCGTTGCGCGCGAACGGGCACAGGTAGTCGTACGTGATCGAGAACACGCGCGTCATGGCGCTCCCGTCGTGGCGTCGGGTCGCTTGCAATGGTGGTTCCGTTGCACAGTGAACCGTCCTGGCGTGATGCCGACCCCGACCGTCCGTCCGTCCCCGCCCCGGACCCCCGCCCCGGCCCCCCGCCCGCCCCGCGTTGTTGCGGATCGGGGCGGATCTTGTGCAACATGTTGAACAAATTCAACCCCGATCCGCTTTCTCAGCCGATGCCGAGGCCGGTCATGAGGGCCCGTGCGGTGAGGCCGAACGCGATGAACCCGGCCCAGGCGATCGGGATGTAGTCGCGGTCCTCGCGGCGTAGGGCGTACAGCCGCCCGACGAGGATCACGATGAACGGGAACACCGACCCGTAGACGTAGTGCAGGTCGAACCCGCTGCCACCGACGCGGCGCCCCATGAACAGCAGCGCGATCCCCACGAGGATCTGGATGGCCAGCACGGTCTCGGTGTAGTAGAGCACGCCCCAGAAGGGCCGCCCGACCTCGTGCTTCCCGCCGATCCTCGCCCCGAGCCCGTAGACGGCGAGGTACAGCAGTCCCACGACGATCGACACCCCGACGTAGAGGTGGATGGTGGCGATCATCCGGTGGCCTCCCGAGGGGTCGAGCTGTCGACGGAGGTGTGGTCACGGCGGCCCAACCGCCGGGTGATCGTCAGGGTCGACCATCCCATGATGACGGGCAGCGCGATGATGGTCACGCGCAGGAATACGGTGAACGCCTCGACCGAGAACCCGAACCGGGTGGCGATCACGTCGTTGCTGCCGGCGATCAACATGACGAGGAGGAACGCCAGCGCGGCCGCCCCGATCGCGGTCCGCTCCGGTACGTCGCGCGCCGCCTGGAGCAGGTTGCGCTCGGCGGTGTCGTGGGTGATGTAGCGGGATTCGATCCACGGCCAGGCGAAGAGCACGGTGAAGATGATCCCGGGGATCACCACGCCCGGGATGAACGGTTGGGGGATCACGATGCCGAAGATCTCGAAGCTCCAGGCGGGCCACAGCCGGAAGACACCCTCCAACCAGCCCACGTACCAGTCGGGCTGCGACGGGGCGAACACCTGCGAGGGATCGAAGGGCCCGTAGATCCAGACCGGGTTGATCTCGTAGAGGCCACCCATCAGCGCCAGGATCGCGGCCGTGGCGGCGAACGTCGCGGTCGAGATGATCGTCTGGCTCGGGAACAGCGGCTTGCCGACGACGTTGCGGTTCGTCCGACCCGGGTCGGGGTGCTGGGTGTGGCGCTGTCGGAACAGCAGCCCGAGGTGGGCGCCGACCAGACCGATCAACCCCGCGGGGATCAGCATCACGTGGAAGACGTACAGCCGACCGAGCACGTCCGGGTTCGGGAACTCGCCGCCCAGCCCCACGAAGGCGATGAACGGGCCGACGAACGGGATCGACAGGAGGGTCGAGTACGCGATCGCCAGACCCGTGCCGGACAGCAGGTCGTCGGGCAGCGAGTACCCGGTGAACCCGGCGCCGATCGCGAGGATGAACAGCACCATGCCGGTGACCCACATCAGCTCGCGGGGCTTGCGGAAGGCCCCGGTGAAGAACACCCGCAGCAGGTGCACCACGACGGCAGCGACGAACACGTTGGCGGCGTGGTGGTGGATCTGACGCATCAGGAGGCCCGCACGGACCTCGAACGAGATGCGCATCACCGAGTCGTAGGCGGCCGACACCTCGGCCCCGTGGAGGGGGAGGTAGGGCCCGTCGTAGACGACCTCGCGGGCCGACGGCGTGTAGAAGAGGGTGAGGAAGATGCCGGTGAGGACGAGCACCACGAGTGCGAACAGCGCGATCTCGCCGATCAGGAACGACCAGTGCCCGGGGAACGGCTTGCGCAACGTCTTGGTCGCGGCGCCGGCCAGACGCAGCCGGTCGTCCATCCACGCCGCGAGCCGCTCGACGGGGCTCCGGGGGTGGCGCAACGAGGGGTCGCTCACGCCTCGTCACCGCCGATCTCCATGTTCCAGAACGCCGGTCCCACGGGGGCCTCGAAGTCCCCGAGCGCGATGAGGTAGCCCTCGTCGTCGACCCCCAACGGCAGCTGCGGCAGCGGCCTGGTGGTCGGCCCGGAGATCGGCTGGGCGCCCCGGAGGACGTCGAACTTGGACTGGTGGCACGGGCACAGCAGCTCGTGCACGGCGGACCGGTACAGCCCGACGGGGCAGCCGGCGTGGGTGCAGATCTTCGAGAAGCACACCAACCCTTCGACCGTCTGCGGGGCGCCGGTGTCCAGGCGGAGGAGGTCGGGTTCGACGGCGATCAGCAGGGCCTGGGAGTCGGCGTCGCCGACGCGCTCGTCGGGGAAGACGGTGGTGACGCTGCCGGTGCGCAACTCGTCGGGGCGGATCGGCTCCCCCTCGTAACTGACGAGGCGCAGGCCTCGTTCCCACTGTGTGTGGAACAGCTCCTGGCCGGGACCGGGTCCCAACGACCGGAAGGGCAGCAGCAGCGCGAAGCCCACCGACGCCCCGGCGCCCGCGAGGAGTCGGGTGAGGAACCGCCGGCGGTCGGCGTCGGTGACGTCCGGGTCGGCGACGGCGGCGTCGTAGACCGCACCGAACGCCTGGCGCTCTTCGGCGGGAGAGCGCATCGACGGACGGTCCTCCTCGACGTCGGGCTCGTCGAGCAGGACCTTGCCCCAGATGCCCAGGCCCACGGCGATGCCTCCGAAGGCCAGGAACAGCAACACGCCCTGCAGGGTGGTCCCGCCGCCCGTGAAGTAGACGACGATCAGGGCGCCGCCGGCCACGATGGCGACGAGGAAGGCGATGGCCGCCGCGCGGGTGGCGCGGGCCAGGGTCTCGGTGCGCGCGGAGGTGTCACTCACCACGGTGCTCTCCTATCTCGTGGTCATCACCGCGGTGCTCTCCTATGAAGTAGGCGGCGACGAGCAGGCCGACCATGCCGAGCAACCAGGCGACGAACCCCTCGGTGACGGGTCCCGAGCGGCCGATCGTGACGCCGCCGGGGGTGGGGCGATCCTCGAGGAAGTCGATGTAGCTGATCACGGAGTCGACGTCCTCGTCGGTGAGAGAGTCCTCGCCGAAGACCGGCATGACCCCCGGTCCGACGCGGATCGCCTCGGCGATCTCGATCGGTGAGGCCGCGAAGAGGCCCGGAGCGACGTCACGCTGACTGACGGCGATGCCCCGACCGAAGGCGCTGTGGCAGGCGATGCAGTTGGACTCGTAGATCTCGCGACCGTGGCCCAGGTCGCCGGCCTCGGGGTCCGGGTCGGGGATCCCCGGTTCGTCCTCGGCGAAGGTCTCCACGTAGGCGACCACCGCACGGCGTTGTTCGGCCGACAGCTGGGGTGGACGACGGACCACCGCGGCGTTCTCGTTCGGGAGGGGCATCCGGCCGGTCCGGATCACGAAGTCGATCAGCGCCGGGGACGCATCCTGGATCGACGGCCCGACGTCGCTGATCCCGCGTCCCTCCGCTCCGTGGCAGGTGGCGCACTCGGCGCCGTAGATCCTCAGCCCGCGGGCGCTCAGGTCGGACCCCTGCCCGCCGTCGGACTGGGCGCCGGCGACCGTGATCCCGAGCGCGAGGCTCGCGAGCGCCGCGAGCACCATCGCGACGGCCCGGGAGGGTCGTGGACGGTCATCGCTGGACATCGGCCGTTCCTCGATGGGAGTCCGACGGCGTGGCCGCTCGGCGCGGCGAGCTTAGCCGGGGGTCACCTGTACCTCCGTCGCCTTCACCGTCGCCCACACCTCCCCGCCGTCGCTCCGATCACCTGTCCGACGTAGGGGGTCGCCGGTCGTGCGGCGAGCTCCTCGGGCCCTCCGGTCCGACGTCGCGGTTCACTCCTCTTCGAGCCGTCGGGCGGCAGCGTCAGCCAGGCGCAGGAACTCCAGCGGCAGCGGGAAGATCAGCGTCGAGTTCCGCTCTGCGGACACCTCGGACATCGTCGCCAGCACCCGCAGCTGCATCGCCGCGGGGTGGT
>CAZHZQ010000084.1:0-10472 GCA_964537235.1 uncultured Actinomycetota bacterium
CGGCGAACACCACCAGCCACGCGTACCGGTCGGTGACGAGCCAGATCGGGAAGCTCACCGCGACCAGCGCGAAGCACGCCTGGTAGGTGCGGATCCGTCCGAGACGATCCCCGACGGCACCGAGAGCCAGCCGGCCGAGCACGCTGGTACCGCCGATGATGCCCACGAGCGCGGCGGCGGCGACCTTGCTCACGTCCCGCGCCTCCGCGAACGGCGGCAGGAACACGAACGGCACGAACAGCGCGAGGGACAGCAGCAGCGTCGAGCTGTACAGCGATACGAAGGCGGGGGTCCGGGCGGCACGGCCCAGCGGGAGCTCGCCGTCGTCCTGCGCGACGGGGGGTCGCCGGACGATCGCGGCGCACGCCAGCAGCAGGACGGTGCTGCCGACGGCGAAGAGCAGGTAGGTGGTCCGCCACCCGAACCGGCCGATCAGCGCCCCGGCCAGGGGCGCGACCGTGAGGGTCCCGACGCCGACCCCGGCCACGGTGACACCCAGCGCGAGGCTGCGCTGCTCCTCGAACCAGGCGCCGACCACCGCGAGCATCGGCACGTACCCGCACGCGACGCCGATCCCCACCCCGACGCCGTACGTCACGTACCCGAACCACAGCCGGTCGACCGCGGAGGTCCCGGCGAGGCCGGCCCCCATCGCGATCGCCCCGACCAGCAGGACCGGCCGGGGACCGAACCGGTCGGTCGCCCGCCCGCTGACGGCGCCCAGGAGGAAGTACAGGCAGGCGGTGATCGAGAACACGGCCGAGGTCGCGCCGCTGCCCGCGCCGAACTCCTCGGCCATCGGCCCGAAGAACGGCCCGAAGCTGTACGCGACCCCGAAGACCGTGAACGTCGCCAGGAAGCCCGCAGCCACCGACGACCAGGCACGGCGGCGGTCGATGGCCGCTTCGCGCGTGGCGCTCACGGTCGACCTCCGAGACCCGGCCCGGCGGTCGACCCGTGTAGGTTCGCCACGATCGCCGGCACGATCGCCGGCACGATCGCCGGGAGGTGGCAGCGATGACGGTCGACGGACGCACGGCGATCGTGACCGGCGGATCGCGGGGGATCGGCCTCGCGATCGCCGAGGACCTGCTCGCCCGGGGCGCGAGCGTCACGATCACCGCCCGGGACCGGGAGGGGCTCGACGAGGCGCTCACCGAGCTCGACGCCGGGGACCGTGCGATCGCCGTGGCCGGCAACACCGACGACCCGGACCACCGCCGGGAGGTCGTCGAGACGACGATCGAGACCTTCGGCGCGGTCGACCTCCTCGTCAACAACGCCGCCACCAACCCGCAGTTCGGGCCGATCGCCGACGCCGACCTGGGAGCCGTCGACAAGGTGCTGCAGGTCAACCTCGTCGCCCCGCTGGCCTGGGCGCAGGAGACCTGGCACGCGTGGATGTCCCAGCACGGCGGGGCGATCGTGAACGTCGCATCCGTCGGCGGTCTGCGCCCCGGCCCGATGATCGGGGCCTACAACGCCAGCAAGGCGGCGCTGATCCACCTCACCCGGCAGCTCGCGATCGAGCTCGGCCCCACCGTCCGCGTCAACGGGGTCGCCCCCGCGCTCGTCAAGACCCGCTTCGCCCGAGCGCTCTGGGAGGACCGGGAGGACGAGGTCGGGCGGGGCTACCCGCTGGGACGCATCGGGGCGCCCGAGGACGTCGCCCCGGCCGTGCGGTTCCTCCTGTCCGACGAGGCCTCCTGGATCACCGGCCAGACGCTGGTGATCGACGGCGGGGCGATGCTGACCTCGTCGCACCGATCGACCGGCGGCTGAGCCTGCCCTGACCGCCACCGTCAGGCGGAGATCCGCAGCGCGGCCAGCGACCGGACCAGCCCCTCGAACGTGCGGGCGTCCCAGCCCGTCAGCTCGAGCCACCGGTCCAGCCGGTAGGTGGCCGTGTTCGGGTGGATGTGCAGCTGTCGGGCAGTAGCGCTGACGGAGAAGTCGTTCGTGGCGAACGCCGCGACGGTCTCGGCCAACGGCGGGTTCTCGCGTGCGACCCGGCGCCCGTCCGCCAGGAAGCCGTCCAGGCGCTCGGCCTCCCGGGTCAGCACGGCCCACATCCACGACCGCTCGAAGGTGTGCAGCCCGGGCCCCTCCGCAGCGTCGGCTGCCCGGTCCGCGTCGCCCACCGACAGACGCGCACCGGCGAGACCGCCGCGGGTGAACCCGACCCCGACCCGCGCGTGCGGGAAGAGCCGGCTCATGGCGTTCTCCAGCTCCGTCGGGTCGTCGTCCTGGGAGAGCACGACGAGCCGCCGGCCGTGCGGGATCGCCTGGTGGATCCCCTTGAGGAGGCCGAGCTCGGCCTGGAACCGGGGGACCAACGTGCTCTCCGCGCCGGATTCGCAGACCACCGAGGCGCGGAACGACCCCCGCGCGTCGAACCCGAGCGACCGGCACAGCGTGCGGCTCTCGTCGGCATCGACGTCCCCGGACAGCAGCACCTCGAGGAAGCGGTGCCGGGTGCTGGTGGCTCGCACGGCCAGCAGCTGGGTGGTCTCGGCGTGCGCCCGCCCGATTCCGTCCGTGACGCGGTGCGTCCACTCCCACATGGTCGTGGCCGCACGGAGCAGCAGCGGAGACAGATCCTCACGGCGACCCTCGGCCTGCTTGAGGAAGCGCCGCCACAGGTCGCGGTAGCCGACGTGGAAGGCCTGCAGCAGCGCGTCGACCGGGAACCCCTGGTGGGCGCGGCGGTTGCCCAGAGCGCTGCGGACCTCGATCTCCTCGGCCGTCGGACCGCGGTGCTCCGCGATGCCGAGGAGCAGCATCTCGAGGTTGCGCTCGACCGACTCGACCAGGTCGTCGCGGGGGACCGCGGAGCGTCGGTACAGGGGGACCTCGGACCGGATCGCGTCCACCGTGTCGCTGACCGAGCCGGGGAGATCCTCGTGGACCGCGCGGCAGATGTCGGCGATCGGTTCCCACCCGTCGGGGACGGTCAGCCGGGACCACCGGTCGTCGGGGAGGCGGGTCAGGTCCCGCTGATCGGCGTCGGGCACCGTCGATGTCCTCCGCGTCGGTACGGACGTCACGATGCTAGCTGAGGGCCACCACCTCGCCCTCCACGGTCGGGGGCTTCGTGACATCCACGAACGGCATGTGCGGTTCTCCTCGGTTCTATGAGTGCCTGCACTCGGTGGGTCCACTATCCTTGTCGTAGGCGCTTGGCTCGGAGTCCCTTTGGCACTGCTGGACATCGACCGCGTGGAAGTGCGGTTCGGTGGGATCGTGGCGCTCGACGGCTTGTCCTTCACCGTCGAGAGCGGACAGATCTGCGGGTTGATCGGTCCCAACGGTGCCGGCAAGACCACCCTCTTCAACTGCATCACGAGGCAGTACGATCCCGACTCGGGCTCGATCCGTTACCGCGATCGGGACATCCTCACCGTCGCACCCCACGACGTGATCCGGCTCGGCATCGGGCGCACCTTCCAGAACCTCGGCCTGTTCCCCAACATGACCGTCCGTGACAACGTGCTGGTCGGGGCGCACCACCGGACCTCGCCGAACTTCGTGACCGCGCCGCTGCGACTGGCCGGCGTCCGGGACGAGGAGGTGCGGACCCGCGGCGAGGTCGACGGCCTTCTGGAACGGCTGGAACTCGCTCCGATCGCCGGACGCCTGGCGCAGGGCCTGCCGCTCGGGACGCTGAAGCGGGTCGAGCTCGCCCGTGCGCTGGCCAGCCAACCGGATCTCCTCCTGCTCGACGAGCCGGCCAACGGGCTCAACCACGCCGAGGTCGAGGACCTGAAGGACGTGATCCTGCGGCTCCGGGACGACTTCGACCTCACCGTCCTCGTCGTGGAGCACCACATGGCGTTCGTGATGTCGATCTCCGACAAGGTCGTCTGCCTCAACTTCGGGGAGGACATCGCCACCGGGACACCCGACGAGGTCCGCCAGAACGATGCCGTGATCGAGGCCTACCTGGGGCCGGACGCATGACGGCGGAGGGAGGTGACGTGCTGCTCGAGGTGCGGGACCTGCGCGCGTCCTACGGCCAGGGCGCGGTGCTGCACGGGATGGACTTCGAGGTCCCCGAGGGCAGCGTCGTCACGATCCTCGGGTCGAACGGTGCCGGCAAGACCACCACGCTGCGGGCGCTGACCGGCGAGGTCTCGACGAAGGGCTCGATCCTGTTCGACGGCGACGAGCTGTCCGGGCGGTCGACCGAGAACATCGTCCGTCGAGGGATCGCCCACGTGCCCCAGGGACGGGGTACGTTCGTGAACTTCACGGTGTCCGAGAACCTCCGGCTGGGCGCGAACCTGCGCAAGGACGACGACGGGATCCGTGCCGACGTGCAGCGGATGTACGAGCACTTCCCGGTATTGGGCGACCGGCACGCGCAGCGCGCCGGCAGCCTGTCCGGCGGGGAGCAGCAGATGCTGGCGATCGCCCGGGCGCTGATGCTGCGGCCACGGCTGCTGCTGCTCGACGAACCGTCGCTGGGGCTCGCGCCGATGATCACCCGCGACCTGTTCCAGATCATCGGCGAGATCAACCGCGAGGAGAACACCACGATCGTGCTGGTCGAGCAGAACGCGCGTCTGGCTCTGGACCTCGCGGACTCCGCGTACGTGCTCGAGGCCGGCCGCGTCGTGATGGCGGGAACCCCCGAGGACGTCCGGGACGACGAGGCGATAGCCAGCGCGTACCTCGGGTACGCGGTCTAGGGAGGAGGTCACGTGGAGCTGTTCTTCCAGCAGGTCGTCGGCGGCCTCGCGACGGGTGCGATCTACGCCAGCCTCGCGGTCGCCCTGGTCCTGATCTACCGCTCCACGGACATCGTGAACTTCGCCCAGGGCGAGATGGCGATGTTCTCGGCGTACATCGCCTGGGCGCTCGTGCAGGGTGGGATGACCTTCTGGCCGGCGCTGCTGATCACGCTCGTCGCCTCGTTCGTCGGCGGCCTGCTGATCGAACGGGTCATCATCCGCCCCTTCGAGGGGGAGAACGAGCTGACGATCGTGATCGTGACGATCGGGCTGTTCATCTTCTTCAACGCCCTGGCCGGGTTCCTCTGGACCTTCCAGGTCCGCGGGTTCCCCAGTCCCTTCCCGCAGCGCAACATCGACCTGGGTGCGATCCGCGCGGGGATCCCTGCGCTCGGCATCATGGCGGTCGTCGCGATCGTCGTCGGCCTGCTGTTCCTGCTCTTCCAGCGCACCAAGCTCGGGCTCACGATGCGGGCGGCCGCCGAGAACCCCGAGTCCAGCCGCCTCGTCGGGATCCGGGTGGGCTGGATGCTGGCGCTCGGCTGGGGGCTCGCGGCGCTCGTGGGCTCGGTGTCGGGGGTCCTCGTCGCCCCGATCCTGTTCCTGTCGCCCAACATGATGACCGGGGTGCTGATCTTCGCGTTCGCCGCGGCGACCCTCGGCGGGTTCGACAGCCCGATCGGAGCCGTCGTCGGGGGACTGATCGTCGGCGTGAGCGAGAACCTCGCCGGCACCTACATCGATGCGATCGGCGCCGACCTCAAGATCGTGATCCCCATGGCGATCATCGTCGGGGTGCTGTTGGTCAAACCCGAGGGGCTCTTCGGGAGCCCGACCGTGGAGCGGGTGTAGCCGTGACACTGCGAGAACGTCTGCGCGATGCGAAGGCTCAGCGGTGGCTGAAGATCGCCGTGTTCGTCGCGCTGCTCGTGTTCGCCGTGGGGGCGCCGTTCTACTTCACCCCGTTCCGGGTCTTCCAGTTCACGCGCGTGCTGATCTTCGCGATGGCGGTGCTCGGGCTGGGGTTGCTCACCGGGTTCAACGGGCAGATCTCGCTGGGGCACGGCGCGTTCTTCGCGATCGGTGCCTACACCGCGGCCGTCCTGGTGGCGAAGACCGGCTGGCCGTTCCTGCTCGTGGTGCCCCCGGCCCTGCTCATCACCTTCGCCCTCGGGTACGGCGTCGGCATCCCGGCCCTGCGGTTGCACGGGCTGTACCTGGCGTTGGTGACCCTCGCGCTGGCCGTCGTCACCCCGCCGATCCTCAAGCGCTTCGACTCGATCACCGGTGGGTCGATGGGGCTGACGGTCCCCAAGCCGGCCGTCCCGGCCTGGACCGGTCTGGCCGAGGACCAGTTCCTGTACTTCCTCGCGCTGATCGCGGCGATCGTGCTGTTCGTCCTGGCCCGCAACCTCGTCAACAGCCGCACCGGGCGGGCGATGGTCGCGATCCGCGAGGATCCGCGGGCCGCCCAGACCATGGGGGTGCACCTCGCCCGCGTGAAGACCCTGACCTTCGCCTGGAGCGCGATGTACGCGGGCCTCGCCGGCGTCGTGTTCACCTGGACGATCGGGTACGTGTCTCCGGAGTCGTTCACCATCGTGCTCTCGATCGAGCTGCTGGCCGGCCTCGTGGTCGGTGGGCTCGGGTCGATCTGGGGTGCGCTGGTGGGCGCCGTGTTCCTGGTGTTCATCCCAAACGTGTCCCAGGACATCAACCAGGCGGCGCCGGGTATCGCGTTCGGGGCGCTGCTGATCATCGCGATGTACGTGTTCCCCGGCGGGGTCGCGGGCGTCGCGCGCCGCCTGTGGGGACGCGTCCTGCGCGGCTCGGCCCCCGCCGCGGCCGGCCCGGCACGACGTGCGACCGCGGACGACACCGCCGAACAGCCACACGGGCAACAGCCACACGGGGAACAGCCGGTGGGGGCAACGGGCCATTCGGAGGAAGGAGAGCCCTAGATGGACGGGGACCCGAGCAACGTTCCGAACGAGTAGACGAGAACGACAGGGAGTCAACGAGATGAGGAAGCACATGAGGAAGCACATGAGGAAGCGATCACTCTTCGCGATCGTCCTGGTCCTCGCGTTGCTGCTCGCCGCATGCGGCGGGCGCGACGGCGGGGGCGAGGCCACCACGGGAGGCGCGGCGAGCCCCGGTGACGGCACCGAGCAGGCCGAGGAGTGCCCGGAACCCAGCACCGGCATCACCGACGACACGATCAAGCTGGGTGGCAGCTACCCGCTGTCCGGTCCCGCATCGGCCTACGGCGCGATCCCGTCCGGCGTGCAGGCGTTCTTCGACTACGCCAACGCCGAGCTCGACGGTGCCCCCGGTGCGTTCGAGGGCCGTGAGTTCGACTACGTCGTCAGGGACGACGGCTATTCGCCGCCGAACGCGGTCGAGAACGTCCGTGAGCTGATCGAGCAGGAGCAGGTCTACGCGTTGATGCAGACGCTGGGGACCCCGCCGACCACGGCGACCTGGGAGATCACCAACGAGCAGGAGGTCCCGCAGGTGTTCGTCGCCACGGGTGCCACGAAGTTCGGACTCTCGGGGGACAGCCACCCGTGGACGATCGGTTGGCAGCCCAACTACGTGTCCGAGTCGCGGATCTACGCGCAGTACCTGCAGGACAACCACCCCGGTGCGACGATCGCCGTGCTCTTCCAGAACGACGACTACGGGCTGGACTACCTCGACGGCTTCAAGGCCGCGATCGAGGGTTCTGACCTGGAGATCATCGCCGAGGAGAGCTACGAGACGACCGACGCCACGGTGGAGTCGCAGATGACCAACCTGGCGCAGTCCGGTGCGGACGTGTTCTTCAACATCACGACCCCGTCGTTCGCGGCGAAGGCCATGGGTTTCGACGCCCAGTCCGACTGGGACCCGGTGCACCTGCTGAACAGCGTCAGCAACTCGCTGACCACGGTCGGAGCCGTCGGCTTCGAACCACTGCAGGGCATGGTCACCGCGCTGTACCTCAAGGACCCGCAGGACGCGCAGTGGGAGGATGACGAGGACATGCAGCGCTACCTCGACGGCGTCGAGGAGTACGCCCCGGACGCCGACCCGAACAACGGGTACGTCGTCTACGGCTGGGCCGTGGGACACGCCTTCTACAAGCTGCTCGAGCAGACCGAGTGCCCGACACGTCAGGCACTCATGGACGCGACGATGCAGCTGAACGACGTGGCGTTCGACCTCGGACTGCCGGGCGTCACGATGAACACCAGCGAGGACGACCGCTTCCCGCTGGAGTCCATGCAGGTCTCGACCCTCCAGGGCGAGACCTGGGAGCTCCAAGGCGAGGTCATCGACACCCGCGAGGTGTTCGGACCCGTCGAGGAAGCGGTCGGCGGCAGCTGATCGCGTCGGCGGCGGACGACCGTCGCCGGACGCCGCACGCGGGCCCGACCCCCATCGGGGGTCGGGCCCCACCCCTGTCGAGTGGCAGCTGGGTTGCGGATCCGCAACCCAGCTGGCAGTCGATGGGTCAGAGCGCCTCGATCAACGGTGCGAGGACCTCACGCTGGTAGGTCCCGAGCAGCAGCGTGCTGACCCGGGACTCCTTCCAGGCCTCCAGCCGGTCGACGATCCGTTCGACGGGCCCGACGAGAGCCACCTCGTCCACGAGCTCGTCGGGGACGGCCGCGGCGGCGTCCTGCTTCTTCCCGTCGAGGTACAGGTCCTGGATCTCCGCGGCGGCGTCCTCGAACCCGTACCGGACGGCGAGGTCGTTGTAGAAGTTCTGCTCGCGTGACCCCATGCCGCCGATGTACAGGGCGAGCATCGGGCGGACCTGGTCGCGGCAAGCCTCGAGGTCGTCGCCGACGGCCACCTGCACGGTCGTGACGATGTCGAAGTCTCCGGGGTCGCGCGCCGCCTCCTCGAACCCCGCATCGAGGTGCTCGTTGAAGATGTCCTCGCGCTCGGGCGAGTAGAAGATCGCCAGCCACCCGTCGGCGATCGCCGCCGTCTGTCGGGTGTTCTTCGGGCCGATCGCGGCGATGTAGATCGGGATCTCGTCACGGACCGGATGCAGGATCGACTTCAGCGGCTTGCCCAGCCCGGTCGCGTCGTCGCCCCGGTAGGGGATCCGGTAGATCTCGCCGTCGTACGTCAGCCGTTCCTCGCGGGCGATCGCCCTGCGGACGATCTCGACGTACTCGCGGGTCCGGGTCAGCGGCTTGCTGTACGGCTGGCCGTGCCAGCCCTCGACGACCTGCGGCCCGGACACGCCGAGACCGAGCCGGAAGCGACCGCCCGACAGCGCGTCGAGCGTCATGGCGGTCATCGCGGTGTTGGCCGGCGTCCGCGCGGGGATCTGCAGGATCGCGCTGCCCAATCCGATGTCGTCGGTGACCGCGGCGAGGTACGCCAGGACGGTGGCCGCGTCGGAGCCGTAGGCCTCCGCCGACCACACGGAGTCGTACCCCAGCTCGTCAGCGTGCTGGATCAGTGGAACGACGTCCCCGATCGAGGAACCCGAGTAGCCGATGTTCAGTCCCAGTCGCACGTTGTCTCCTGTCAGCCGCGCGTCAGGACCGTACGCGCGATCCCTCGTCTCCTCCAACCGCCCAAGGTCACGCGCTGGATCCCGTGGATCTCCCGACAGGGGACCGGGCGGGCCGCGTCGAAGACTTGGGGTGCGGGGAGCGAGAAGCCACAAGGAGCGATCATGCGACGCGTACTCCTGTTCGCGCTGGCGGCGGGACTGGCGGCCACGTTGACGGTGCCGTTCGGCGCCCCGGCCGCAGCCGCCGAGGACGTGGTCACCGTCGAGGTGCTGTCCAACCGGGCCGACCTGGTGACGAGCGGCGACGCACTGGTCGAGGTGACGGTGCCCGACGGGGCCGACCCGTCGTCGCTGACCGTCGACGTGGACGGCCGCGACGTCACCGACGCATTCGCGGTCCGCAGCGACGGGCGGTACCTGGGGTTGGTGACCGGGCTGGAGCTGGGCGACAATCGGCTGACCGCCGAACTGCCGGACGGTCACGGCGCCTACCTCGACATCACCAACCACCCGCACGGCGGTCCGGTGTTCTCGGGTCCGCAGATCGAGCCGTGGACCTGTGACGACGGGGCCGAGGACGAGCACTGCAACCGGCCCCCCACCTACGAGTTCTTCTACATGCCCGAGGACGGCGGGGGCCTGCAGCCCTACGACCCGGAGAACCCGCCGGACGACGTGGCCGAGACCACGACCGACGAGGGTCACACCGTCCCGTTCATCGTCCGTCGCGAGACCGGTGTCCTCCTGCGTGACCAGTACAAGGTCGCGGTGCTGTTCGATCCGGAGGAACCGTGGGAGCCCACCGAGCCGCAGGAGCAGTGGAACCGCAAGCTCCTGCTCACCCACGGTTCCAGCTGCGACGTGACCTTCGCCCAGGGCGAGGCCCCCAGCGTCTTCAGCGACACCATCAGCGGCGACAGCCCGACGGTGGCGCTGGGTCGCGGCTTCGCGGTGGCCTCCCATGCGCTGGACCACGCGGGGCACAACTGCAACATCGTCACCCAAGCCGAGTCGCTGATCGCGACCAAGGAGTACCTGGTCGATCACTACGGAGGGCCGATCCGCTACACGATCGGCACCGGTTGCTCCGGCGGTTCTCTGGCACAGCAGCACATCGCCAACGCCTACCCGGGCGTGTACCAGGGGATCCTCCCGCAGTGCAGCTTCACGGACTCGTGGTCGTCGACGATGCAGTACCAGGACTACATCCTGACGCG
>CAZHZQ010000085.1:0-10343 GCA_964537235.1 uncultured Actinomycetota bacterium
TAGTGGGTGGTGGGGCCGATCTCGTAGCCGGCCCCTGCCGCGGTCGGATGTGGGGAGACGTGGATCGAGTTCTTGGTGGCGCCGGTGTCGACCGGGACGTTGTTCTTGCTGTCGGCTTCGATCTGGTGGGCGGTCCTCTTGGTGACCTTGTCGACGTCGTCGTTGATGCCTGCGGCGGCTTTGGCGAACTGGGTGGCGACGATGTCTTCGCCGAGGACGGTGATGACGGCCATCGGTCACCTCCTGTGAAAGTTCGGGCCGGGTAGCGGCGGCTAGCCGAGGTGTGTTTCCTCGCACATGAGCAGCCGTCCCGGCGCATAATCGTCGCCCCGCACATCCCGCACCATCAGCGTCTTGTTGACCAGCCACGGGTCCGGTGAACTGTCGACCGTCACCACATGCCCCACCTTGACGTCGGTCTCCGTAGCCGGAATGTTGACCTCGAAGATCGTCACGGTCGGTTCGTCTGCAGCCAACTCCGCTTCGAACACCCGCGACGAGACGGCCGTCTGGATGCGGCACACCCCCGAGTAGACGGCCGCCGCATCCTCGTAGGCGAGCTCACCCGTGCCGTCGTCCAACGTCGGTGTGCCGTCCGGCGGGACGATGGTGCAGGTTGACTCCGACCCCTCATCCGACCATGCCCTCACGGCGTCCGCCATGTCCGGGTGCACCATCGGGGTGCCGGGACGTGGCATCAGTACGGGAAGTACGAGGCCGAGGTCGACTGGTCGGCGATCAGGAACACGCCGGCCTGGTCGTCAGTGTCCCGCAGTTGGGTCGCCAGCGCCCGCAGTTCCTTCGCGAGTTCCGGGCCGTTCGTCTCCAGGTTGTGGGTCTTGATGCGTTTCAACACAAGCGCCTGGTTGCCGGCGATCGTCTCCAACGCGACGGCAGCGGAGTCACGGACCGAGTCGCCCATGGTGAGGAACGTGTCGATCTCTTCGTCGGTGAACGTCGCCGAGGCGGTGTCGACGTCGGAGATGAGCAGCCGCACTTTGCCTCTGTCCGTGTCGGGGTCGTAGGTGGCGGCCATCAGCTCATCACCTCCTGCGCCTGCGGTGTGAGATGGTCCTGCAGCCGCCGTGCAGACCGCTGGTAGAGGCGGGCGAGGGCGACACCTTCGCCGTGCGGCATGCCGTTGCGGACGGTGAGCGATTCGGCGATCCGGTCGGGATGCCGCCACACGTTGACGACGTGCAGGTCGTCGTCCTTCAGGTGGGGGAGCCAGGCGGGCCAGGTCAGACACAGCCGCGGGTCTTTCATCCCCCACAGGCCATGTGCGGCGTTGCGTGAGCGAACGAGGTCGCCGATACGCCGCTCGAGGTCCGGTGGGGTGTGGATCCGGTCGGGCGGCCGACGCCAGTCGCCTCCGTTGGCGGCGAGCAGCGCGACGTTGAGGTGGAGGGCGTCTACGTCTTCCCAGTGGCCGTGAGGGTTGGACGGTGCCGGGCCTAGCAGCCGGTCGCCCATGTGCACCCCGGCCCGTGCGAGTCCTTGGGCTACGAGGGAGGTGGCGGACCGGTGCATCCCGACGACCAGGAACACCTTGCTCATTCGGGTTCCCCGTAGAAGCCCAAGTGGCCCATGAGCCACTTCCAACGGTCCACCGTCAGTGCGACGTCCAACCGCTTGTGGGGTGTGCCGATGTGAACCGTACGCCAGCGGATTGGATGGAAGGGTTCGACCCCCAGCTTGAAGCGTTCCACCTCATCGCATAGCTGCTCATGCCTGCGATAGACCCGCTCTGAGACTTCCTCGCCAGCGATGTAGAACTTTCCCTGCGCGGGAACCTCGAACGTGTCGGACGCCACGATCTCGTCTGTGAAGGCATCCCGGTGAACGCCAACGCCTGAGGCGGTCATGCCGGCACCGCCTCACGTTGCCCGTTGGACGACATGAGCCGTTCGAACGTCCGACGGTCCTCGGCCAGCACCTTCCGCATCGCCGGGTCGTCCCAGTCGCCCGTCTGCCCGCCGCCGTCCACATGCGTCACCGGACAGTCCAACGCGACCCCGACCGTATGCCCGGCCGCCGCCATCGACGCCACAAGGTGATTATCACCGAACCACCACATGAGTTCTTCGGGGAACCGGTAGCCGTTGGTGAACCACTCCCCCTTGACCGCCATGCAGAACCCGGCCAGACCTCCGGTGCCGTCGTACCGGCCGGCACAGATCCCCTCCACCGCCGGCACCCGGTCACCGAGTTCGCCGCGACGTCGGTCGTAGTTGCCGGACACGGCCGCATGCGGGCAGTCACGCAGCGCTCCGGTGAGACGTGAGATGGGCCGGTCGACGTCGAACGTCAGGTCGTTGTTGAGCAGCACCACGTTCGCCCGCAGCGACAGCTCGAGGGCACGTTCGACGGTGACGTTCCACATGCTGTGGATCCCGACGTCCGGACAGTCGACCCGCTCAACCTGCGGATGCCCGTCGGCCCACTCGGCGGTGCCGTCGGTCGATCCGTTGTCCAGAATCAGGATGAGATCATGACCGTCACGGTCTTCGGCGATCTGCCCGACGAGATGCTTCGTCAGGTCGAGCCGGTCCTTCACCGGGATACCGACGACGGTCGGCGGTGGGCGGCGGCGGCGGAACAGGTCTTCGTCTACGTGGACCTGTTTCTTGTGGGAGGTGCCGATGCCGGTGTGGACGTGCACCGGGATGCCGGCGGCCTTGCACTGCAGGCAGAACGACATGTCCTCCCCGTAGGAGGTGTCGTGGGCGTGCACCCGGGTGAACCACTGTTCGCCACGTTCCGCCTTCAGCCGTTCGAGGACGGTGCGGTGGATGAGCAGGCAGGCGCCGCCGGTGGCGTCGACCTTGACGAGACGGTCGGGCGGGTAGTCGGGCCAGTTGGCCCAGGAGGCCCGTTCGGTGCCGTCGTCGTCTTCCCAGCGCCGGTAGGTCCACAGCGTCGGGGAGGCTTCGAGTTCGAGGGACCGGTGGTCGCGGCTGCCGATGCGCCGCCACATGAAGCACAGGGCGCCGACGACGGGACGTTCGGTCGGGTGGGCGGCGTCGTGGAGCCGTTGGAGGGTGTCGGGGTTGAAGCCCATGTCGGCGTCGACCATCCACAGCCATTCGGCGTCGGAGTCGAGCAGTTCGCGGGCGAGCCGGTTGCGTCCGTCGGCGACGAACGGGCCGGGGTTGACCAGCGAGTGTCCGTAGATGCGGATGCTGTCGTGGTCGTAGTGGCGTTCCTGAAGGGCGCGGATGGAGGCGTGGTAGGAGTCGGTGAGGTCGCCGGTGTTGAGGGTCCCGATCAGCACGGCCGTCTTGTCGGTCATCGGCCGTCCCCCCGCAGCGTCTCTTCGACGCGAGCGAAGTGGGCGTCCTCGTCGACGTCGCCGCTGAACTTCCACGGCTCCGTGCCATCACCGACCAGCGACCAGCCGGTCGCTTCACCCTCACCGGACCCGTCCCCGCCGTCGGCGTAGTGGAAGGCGAGCGCGTAGCCGCGAGGGTGGAACACCACCCGGTTGATCAGCCACAGCAGGCTGCTGTCACGCAGCGCCTCGAACGGACGTCCAGGATCGCGGTCGAGCGGGACGTGTTCGTCCCTACTCACCGTTCACCTGCACGATCTCGCGGCGTTTGGCTTCGGCGTTCTGCCGACCACGAGCCTTGTCGACCACGGTGCCGTCAGCCGTGACGATTTCGTAGTGGCCGCCGCCCTTGTGCCTGAGCTTCAGGTCCCTACGTCTCGGCCGAGGCGGCTCCTCCGGCTGGTCGCCGGTCAGATGTCTGCGGATGGCCGTCACCTCGCCGAGGATCCGTTCCAACGCCACGTTCGGGTGCATGACTTCTCCTGACCTCACGACCTCGGAAGGGTGTGGAGGGTGCAGGTGAGGTCGGGCCTGCACCCTCCCCCGGTCAAGCAGACCGGGAAACTGGGTTACGGGTTACGAGCCGGAACCGTCGGACGCGACGGTCGACTTCTCACCGCCCGTGTTCGTGCGCCGTCCGGCGCCGAACACGTGCCGCACCCGGTAGCGGATGGAGTCGGTTTCGAAGTCGCCCTGGTCCGGGCCGACCGTCCCCCCGCCGACTCGGCGGGCGTTGGGTTCCTTCACCCAGATTTCGGGCTGCTCGTGCCCACGCAAACGGGCGAACTCGACCGCAGCGCGGGTGGACGCAGGGTTCGCGAACAGGAACCACGACGTGCCACCGTTGTTGGTGGTGGCGACGATCGGCAGGTACGGGTCCACGATGAGGTTGAGCTCACCGGACAGCCAGTTCCGTGCCACGATCGTCTGTGCGGAGGTGCCACCACCGGACGTCTCCGCCCGGATCTCGATGGCGTTGAGGATGTTCATCGCGGTGACCTTGAGTGCCGGTGGCACCACGAGGTACACGCCCTCCACGACGATCGGTTCGTCGTCCTCGTCGACCTGGTTGCCGAGGACGGTGTAGCCGTCCTGCAGGCCGGAGACGGACAGCGCCGGGTTGTCAGCCGACGCGTCGTTGGTCGTGTTGACGAGGTTGCCGTTCCCGTTGGAGTAGAGGGAGTCGTGCGGGCCGTCCGAGTCGGCGTACTGCTGGGTGACCAGCTTGTTCTCGGACCGTGCCGCAGCCCGTGCGTGACGGTTCGGGATGTCCCGGAACGCGTCCAGGTCGTCGTTGACGAGCGACTCCCAGTCGAGCGCCAGGATGCGTCCGTACTTGTCGACCGAGATGGTGTCCTCGGTGTCCGACAGGGACGCCTCCGGGTACTCGGACTGCTCCGGCACCTTGTCGAGCGTCCCTTCGGCGCCGTCCAGTGCGAACGTCGACGCGGTACGGAAGTCCCGCCGGGACCGCTGGTCCGTCACCTGCAGGATGTCGTTCGGCCACGCCTGGTAGGCGCCGACGAGTGCCCGGTCGAGCACGTCGCCGAACAGTTGCGGGAAGTCGGAGGTGCCCATCGCCTCGGTGAACGCGATCGCGGCGAGCCGGTCTCCCGAGGAGACCCGCTCGACGAGCCGGACGGCTTCGTCCAGCCGGCGGTTGTAGTCGGGCGGTCGGGTCCGGCCGGTTTCCCGGCCGAACAGCGGAGATGATTCGAGCAGTTCGGTGAAGGTTGGCATCAGTATCCCACCTTGACGTCGATGGCAGTGGTCGATCCGGACGTCACGTCTTCGAGGGCGTACCCGAATCGGACGTTCGAGTTGTCGTTGTTGAGGCCGTCGTCGGCGGTGTCGTAGTAGACGATGTCACCGGCCGTGACGGCGGACCCTTCAGCTTCGACGTCCAGTTCGAACACGCCGTTGAACTGGATGGTCGTTTCACCGTCGGAGTCCTCGTCGTTGAGTGCAACGCCGGGCAGTTCCCCGAACACGACGGGGTCGCCGGACGATGGGGTTGTCGGGTCGGTGGCGACCAGCGAGAGCTGGTCTCCGTCCTTGTACTTGCGGTTCGTAGCCACAGCAGGTTCCTTTCAGGTCGTGTGGCAGATGGATGTTCGGGTCAGACGCCGAACACGGCGCCGATGCGTTCGTTGAGCTGTTCGTCGTCCGGGGTGTCGGTGCCGCCGTCGGCTCCTTCGCCGAGGTCGACGACCTCGTCGTTGTCCGGGTCGATGCCGAGCGCTTCAGCCAGGTAGGACAGTTCGTCGTCCACCAGGCCGGTCACCTGTTCGCCGAACGTGTCGACGTCGAGCTCGCCGTCGTCGTCTGTCGGCAGGTCGGCGGTGGCCTGTTCGGCGATGCGGGTGCGTGCCCGTGCCGGCAGGCTGTCGGCCTGGTCGTGGTCGTCGATGATGGTGCGTGCCTGCTCACGGGCCTCGGCACGCAGCGCCCGGTCCCGCGCTTCGGCGAGCTCGTCGCTGTCGGGTGAGGTCTCGTTCTCTTCGAACGTGCTGTTGGCTTCCGCGAGGGTGTCCGTGACGATGTCGCGGATCTCCTCACGCATCTCGTCGGTGATGTCCATGGGGTCTTCCTCCTCGTTGAGGTCGGGGTCGTTGGTCTCTGGTACGTAGGTGGTCTCGACGCGCACCTCGACAGGGTCACCGGACAGCGTGACTGTCCCGTCGTCGACCTGATAGCCGATGCGGAACTTGCCGGGACTGTCGGTGTCTCCGTCGAGGTCGTACACGGCCCAGTCGTCTCCGTAGTCACGGAGCCAGACGTGGACGTTGTCGCCGCCGAACTGCTGGTCGAGTTCGACGTTCAGTGCGTCACGCAGGTCGTTGGCGGACATACCGGAGGCATGCTCGGTGACCTGCACGTCTGCGGCCGGTTCGTCGTCGGGGTCACGGTCGGCAAGCTGCGGAACCGCCTCCACCACCGCCGTGTGGAAGGTGTCAAGCGCGTCACCGATAGCGGAAGACAGGGCGACGCGTTCGTCGCGGGAGATACGTCCGTCGGCGAGCATCCGGTCGGCCCGACGGGTGAAGTCCAGATGCAGCAGCGCTTCGAACCAGTCGATCGTGTTGCGGGCCTCCACCAGCGTCCCGGCCGACTCGAGCAGCGGCAGGATGACCCCTCCGGCGCCGGCACGGGTGACGAAGTCGACGGACTCGGCCGCATGCAACCGTTCCACGATCATCCCGCGGCGCCCCTCGACCTCCCCACGTTCCGCTTCGCCGTACGCACGGATCGACACGCCGATGTGTTCAGCCAGATCGTCGATCAGCGGGGCGTGCGTTTCCGTCAGGTCGACGTCGGCGTACAGGCCCGGGCCGGCCGGACCGTTCTCCATCCAGACGGCGTCCTCAGCAAGCACCGCGGCGAGGTCACGGACAGACCGCACGCCGGTGTCCTCGTGGATGGACGGATGGTCGAGGTACATGTGGGTGCCGGCCTGAAAGACGTCCGGGCCGTCACGTTCCAACACCGTCTCGCTGTAGTAGCCGGACGCCCCCCAGCCGGGACCGATGATCCGCACGGTCCGCCGTTGTCCGTCCTGCTCGGTGAACGACGTCGGCAGGGTGGGGCCGGTCTCGTGCAGCAGCCGCCGGTTGCGGGTGTCGGTCGGCACGGTTGGCTCCTCGGCTTGCGGGCATCGGTGGACCCACCCGGCGCCGGGTGGGTCCAGGTGTGCGGGGGGTCAGGCGGACGTCGGGGGTACAGGTGGTGCGCCCACACGTCCGCTAATCGGCGATCCCGATGGCGTGAACGGTGCCGGTCCGCGAGACGAGAGCGTTGTTGACCACGTTCACCACGCACCCGTCCGCCGTCACGGTGCGGATGCGGCGGACACGCAGCGACTCACCGTTCTCGTCCTCGACCACCTGGGCCGCCACTGTGTAGTTGGCGTCGGGGAAGGGCTCGTCCCAGGTCACCGTGACGGCGACCTCGCCGGCGGAGGACACGGAACCGGTGGTGACTCGTGCAGTCCGCCTGCCCTTTGGGGCGACGGTGCCGTCCGCCTGGACGACAAGCACGTCACCTTCGGACGCCCCTTCGACGTTCAACGCGACCGGAAGCGGATGGTCCTCGTCGACCACCGCCCCGTCGATCAGGTGCCTGTTCACCATCGTCAGGTCACCTTCACGTCAAGCGGCTGTCCCGGGTCGATGTCGGCGCCGGACAGACTCTGTCCGGACGGCAACGTCGCAACGAGCAGCACTTCGAGCGGGCTGTCGTCCGTGATGACGGCACCCTTGACGATGGTCGTGGGCATCTACACTCTCCGTATGGGGTGGCTGCTGTTCGCACATGATCTGATGGCGCCGGTGGGCGGTCCGGGAGACTGTGTCGGCTCCTACCGCACCCGTGAGGCAGCGGAGGTGGCGGCACGTGAGCCGTGGGGTGCCCGTCGGCCGGTGGAGTTCGAGGTCTGCGAGATATGGGAGGACAACGGGGGGAGGCTGCGGTTGGTGGCCCGCTGGAAGTCAGGCGGCTGGCATCAGGTCCCGTAACGCCTTCTCGAACCTCACAGGCCCCCACTGCGGGTCCACCCGGAACCCCACCAGATCAGCCAGGTCCATGTCGCCGTTGGCGTACAGGCTGTGCTTGCCCGGACCCAACACCCGCCGCTGCACCGACGCTGGCTGCCGGGCGAACAGCTCCGGCCCCGGCGTCAACACCGGCACGTCATCTTCCAGCCCGGTCACCCCGAGGTCTTCCCACGGCTTGACGACCGGGGTGGTGGTGCAGCGGCATCTCGGGTGGGTGGCGAACGTCTCGTCGGCCGGCATGACGGTGCCGTGCATCGCCCAGCAGACCGCACAGGTCGTGTGGTCCAACTCCGCATGCCACGTGACCCCGTCGAGCACGTCCCGGTTCGCCGTGTAGACGGCACGGGAGGTCTCACGGTAGGCACGGAGTGTTTCGGTGCGGGCGATCGTTTCGGCGCGGTGCCGGGGGAAGTCCACGACCCGTCTGAGCCTGCGTGCTGTGGTCCGCGGGTTGCGGCCGACCGCCACCCCCTGGGTCAGTTCGTCGGCGAGCTTCCGGGACGTCTCGGGGGCCAGGCTGCCAAGCAGGTCGGCGAGCGGTCCGGCCTGGGTCTGGCCGACCATCTGGGCCACCTGGGCGGACGGGTCGACCTGCACCACACCGAACGGTGTCTGGGCCAGCTGGTCGGCGATGAGCCTGCGGGTGTCGTCCTGCGCCGCACCGATCGCGTGCTGCTGGGCGTCGACGGTGATCCGTTCGGCGTGGCGGGCGAACTCGGCGACGTTCCGGTTGGCGGCCTGCAGCAGTTCGGTCCACTGCTGCTGCGACTGCAACCAGCCGATGTTCGGTTCCACGCCCCGTGCCACCGCACCTTTGATGGCCTGGTGGAGGCGTTCCAACTCTTTGGAGATGACGGCGCGGGTGTCGGCCCACACTTCCAGCATCCGTGAGGCGGCCTGTTCCTCTCGGGCCAACAGACGGCGGCGGAACTGCTGGGCGGTCGCGATGACGTCCTGTCCGCCGGACGCCTCAGAGAACGTCGGGCTGTCGGGGTGACGTCGGGACAGGCGGGCGGCGGCGGCAGCCACCTCGGTGACGGTCATGCAGACACCGGGACGTGACCGTTGGGCGACATCTCCTCCACCGCCGCAGCCAGCGCCTCCTCCACCCGCTCCGCTGCACGCTCAGCCGCCGTCTCTTCGTCCGGCGCCTCCTCGGCGGCGTCGATCGCGTCCTGCACGATCGTGTCGACATCCTCCACACCGAAGACCTGCAGCAGCCCCCGCAACAACTGCCCGGCCGTCTCCGGCGTCGTGAACACGCCCGTCTCCGAAGCGTTCTTGTACGCCTCCGTCACATCCTTCAGGTCGTGCTCCTCCAACGCAGGCCAGTCCACATCGACTGTGCGGTCCACGTCGTCGGGCATCACGACACGGCGGGACATGTCACGGCCCAACGTCACCTTCCCCCGCAGCCGTCCCTTCAGGACCGCATGGTCGACAGCCCAGTCCAACATCCGCCGGTACACGCCCCCCCAGACACCACGCCGGTCGACCAGCGCAAGTTCGAACGGGCGGTCCAGCGACGTCTGTGCGGCACGGTTCGCGTCGTCCACTGTGCCGAGCAGCATCCCGACCGGCACGTCGGTGGCGGCCGACACCATCTGCGCCAACGGCCGGCCCGAGTCCGCATCCACATGGGCACCGGACTGCTTCACCGGCTCCAACATGTCGGCCAGACCGGTCACCGCCGTCGACCCTGCCGGCGTCCGGGTGCCATCGGCCTTGTCGCGGGAGGTTTCGTGGGTGGCCTTCACGGCCGCAGCGTTGGACCCTTTGGTCTTGTGCCGCCAGGCGAACCGGGCCAGCGCCTTCACATACGACGCCCAGTCCTCGAGGAACTCCTTGTAGGCGCGGGCCCAGTCGATCGCCGCATACACGTCGGGGGTGGCCCACCGGTCGTACGCCCCGCCGGTGGCGGTGACGTGCAGGACCGGCTGGTCCCACACGATCGGGTGGCCGTCGAGGCTGTCGGGACGTCGCCTCGGTCTGGTGGTCCAGTCGATGCCTGGATGCCACTGGGTGACGGTGCGGCCTTCCTTGCGGAACGTCCGTTTGATGGCGAGCCCGTCGGTGCGGTCGTCCGGGTCGGTACGCCGGTCGACCATCTGGTCGAACGGGATCGTCCGCACTGAGGTGAAGCCGTCACGGCGGCCGATCAGCACCGGGAACACCTGCCCGTCGGTGTGCAGCGACCGTTCGAGGGCGGTGCGGGTCTTGTGCCCGAAGAACGCTTCCCGGTTGGCCCGGTCGGTGAGCACTTCCTGGACGAGCTCGTTGATGTCCTCGTCTCTGGCCCGGACTTCGACGCCTTGCGCCCACACGTAGAAGGTCCGCATGTTGACGGCCCGTTTGATCATCGGGTTCTTGAGCCGCATGATCCGACACAAGCTCACGATGCGGGTGAGGTCGTCGCGGGTGAACTGTTCCGGGTGGGTGGCGGCCAGCCGGGTCCACCC
>CAZHZQ010000086.1:0-10311 GCA_964537235.1 uncultured Actinomycetota bacterium
CCGGTCGTCGTCGGCCAGCGCCTGGACGAACGCGCGACGCGCCCGCACCTCCGGGCCGCTGCCGACCGCGACCGACCGGGCCACCAAGACCCCGCCGGGGCGCAGCAGCCGCACCGCGTGCGAGAAGAACTCGTGGTGGTCCTGGTCCACGCGTTGGAGCAGCAGCAGGTCGTAGGTGTGATCCGACAGCCGGTCGAGCACCTCGAGCGGATCGCCCAGGATCGACCGCACCCGGTCGCCCGCCCCGGCGTCCTCGAAGGCCTGTCCGGCCAGCCCCTGGGAGTGCGGGTCGGGCTCGATCGAGGTCAGCACGCCCTTGGGGTGCATGCCGCGGAGCAGCCACAGCCCGGTGATGCCGACGGCGCTGCCGACCTCGACGACGTGCCGTGCGGTCCGGGACGCCGCGATCCAGGCCAGCAGGGCGCCGACCGGGGGCGACGGGACGGCGGTCTCCTGAGCCGCGCGTCCACGCGCCGCCGACAGTTCCGACCCTTCGGCCGCCGCGAGCTCCGACAGTTCGGCGAGGGTGCGAGGGTCGAACGCCTCGCCCACCTCGATCTCGTCCTGCTCGCTCGGTCGGGGGCCGGTCTGTCGGAACAGCTCGTCCGCACCGGGGAGCCGCCCGCGTCGCTCCATGTGGAACCTCCATCTGGCACCGGCGAACGCTACCAGCACGGTAGGGGTGCGCGTGGGCCGCACGGCGCCGCCCTCCGGGAACCGGGCCCGGACCGCCCGGCTCAGCCGGGAACACCAGCCCCCGCCGGGGCGTTGGATGAACGGCCCCCGGCGGGCCCGTCTGACGGAGGAGGTGTGCGATCGCACGCGTGGTTACCCTGGGTGGACCGAGTACGGCGCAGGAGCCATCTTCCGTGACGAAGGACCACTTCACGACCTTCGACGAGCCGTGGCCGGTTCGCGATCGCGAGTCGCCCGAGGTCCCCGAGAAGGATCCCGTCCCCACGTGGGACGAGGTCGCTCACACGTACGGGCGCCGGATCTACAGCATCGCCTACCGCCTCACCGGCGACCCCGACGAGGCCAAGGATCTCACCCAGGACGTCTTCGTCCGCGTGTACCGCAACCTCGACAAGTACGAGCCGGGCACGTTCGAGGGCTGGCTGTACCGCATCACCAAGAACCTCTTCCTCGACCGGATCCGCAAACGCAAGCGCGCGATCCTCGAACCGCTCCCCGACGAGGAGTGGAAGCAGCACGAGGACGAGACACCCGGGCCGCAGGACCGGCTCGAGCAGGGGTTGCTCCGGGGCGACATCGAGACCGGGCTCAAGCGCCTGCAGCCGGATTTCCGGACGGCGGTGGTGCTCTGCGACGTCCAGGGGCTGTCGTACGAGGAGATCGCCGAGGCCACCGGGTGGCCGCTCGGGACCGTTCGATCGCGGATCCACCGTGGCCGCAAGCAGCTGCGGCAGCTGTTGACCGGGGACGACCACGATGGGTGATGCGGCACCCCGTTGGTGGCCGTTCGGTGACGGCCACGAGGAGGAACGGCTCTCGGCCCTCCTCGATGACGAGCTCTCCGACCGTCAGGCGCTCGAGGTCACCCGGCACGTCACCGACTGCGAGCGTTGCCTGAACGAGCTGCACGCGATCCGCGAGGCCCGCGGAGCGGTCCGGGGGCTACCGGACGTCCAACCACCCGACGATCTGTACGGCGAGGTCCTCGCCCGTCCTCCGGACGCGGACCCGACCGACCGGGGATGGCTGACCCGTGTGGCGACCGCGACCGCGGTGTCCCTGGGTCTGCTGGTCGCCGCAGCCTTCCTGGCCGGATCGGATGATCCGGGCACGGTGTCGCCACCGGTCGACGTGTTCGTGGTCGACCACGTGGCACGGATGGAAGGCGGTCCGGTCATCACGCCCGTGGATCTCGGTCGGTAGATGCCCACCGCGACGCGTCCGGCGTCCTTGCCGGTCGGCCGGCTCGTCGTGCTGGTCGTCGCGGGGGTCGTGGTCCTGTCGGCTGCGCCGCCGGCCACGGCCGATCAGGACTGGCGCCAGGTGCTCGACCGAGCCATCCGTGAGGGGCAGGAACGGTCCTTCGAGGGTCGGCTGGTGGTCGTCTCGTTCGATCCGGCCGGGCCGGTGATCGGCGAGGTGACCGTCGCGCAGGATGCGCGGGGAACCGTCATGACGTCGCACTCGGCCTCCTGGCTGCTCGGGCAGCGCGGGGGGCGCACCTTCTTCGGCGACGCGGACTCCGGCACGCTCTTGCGCCTCGGCAGTGTCGACCGGCAGGGGTTCAGCCTGGAGCGGCTCGACGACAAGTACGACGTGCGGATCGCGGAGCCGGCCCCGACCGCCGTCGGTGAGGCGACGGTCGTGGAGGTGACCGGCGCCGGACAGGACGTCGTCCGGGAACGCCTCTACATCGACCGCGGCAGCGGGTTGATCGTCCGCCGCGAGACCTTCCGAGAGGACGGTCGTCCGGTACGGCTGGTCGCGTTCACGTCGTTGGACCTGACCCCCAGAGACCTCCCGGAGATGGACGACGAGGCCACGTGGCGAGAGGTCCAGCCGAACAAGGCCGCGATGAGCAGCCAGGGGTTGGAGATCCTTCGGGAGATCGGGTGGGCGGCTCCCGAGCAGCTCCCGGGGTCGTTCCGCGTGGTGGATGCGTCAGCGCTGGGCGAGAGCGACGCGTCCTCCCTGCACCTGCTGTACACGGACGGTCTGTACGCGATCTCGATCTACGAGCAGCACGGCCGGCTGGACGGGGCCGCCGCGAGGTCGCAGGGAGCCCGACCCGCCACACTCGGGGACATGTACGTCTACCGGTGGCCAGGAGCCGAGCCGGCGACGGTCGCATGGAGCGGCGACGGGAGGACGTTCACGGCGGTCAGCGATGCGCCCCCCGATGCGTTGAGGACCGCGCTGAGCGGCTTGCCCCACGATCCACCACCGGGGCTGACGGCCCGCCTGCGCCGTGGCCTCGGCCGGGTCGCCCAGTGGCTGTGGCCGTTCGGATGACCGACGCGACGAGCGAGGAACCCAGATGAGCGACGACCGGCGCACCGACCAGGGGCGCACCCCCGAGTGGCGCAGCGGCGACCGGGAGCGTCCGGTCGCACCGCCGGCGTACGCCCCGCGCCGGACCCGCAGCGCCACCGCGGAGGACGCCCGACCGTCCGCGCCCCAGCCGCCTCCGCCGTCGTGGGGCGAGGATCGCGACGGTCCCGGTTCGCCGACCGGTTCGGTGCGCCCACCGGACACCACCGGCACGGTCGACGCCCCGAAGCGGACCCGTCGCCGGGGAACCGCCGCGGCGCTGCTCGGCGCGTTGGTGGGGGCGGTGCTCGGGACCGCGGGGACGCTCACGCTGGCGCGGACGGCGCCACAGGTGATGCAGGACGTCCGGGCCCCGCAGGTCGTCCAGGCCGAGGGAGACGGTCCGCTCACCTCGGTCCAGGCCGTCGCCCGGGCCGTGACGCCCAGCGTCGTGCGCATCGACCGGCTCGTGGTGCAGGAAGGCATCACCCAGCCCGAGGGGCTGGGCTCCGGGGTGATCTACTCCTCGGACGGCTTCATCGTCACGAACAACCACGTCGTCCAGGACGCGGAGGAGCTCGAGGTGAAGTTCACCGACGGGGAGTCCGTCAGCGCCCAGGTCGTCGGCACCGACCCGCTCACCGACCTGGCGGTCGTCAAGGTGGAGCGCACCGGCCTGCCCGCGGTCAACGTGCGCTCCGGCGAACTCGACGTCGGGGAGCCGGCGGTCGCGATCGGCAGTCCGTTCGGCCTGGACGCCACGGTCACCGCCGGGGTCGTGTCCGCGCTGAACCGCAGCCTCCCGATCCCGATCCAGACCGGCGGTGAGCAGGGTGTCATCCCGCTGACCGGCGTGATCCAGACCGACGCGGCGATCAACCCCGGCAACTCCGGCGGGGCGCTGGTCGACTTCGAGGGTCGCCTGATCGGGATCAACTCGGCGATCCTGTCGTCCGCGTCGCCCGGACAGCAGCCCGGCAACGTGGGGGTCGGCTTCGCGATCCCGTCGGACACGGTGGTGAGGGTCGCGGACAAGCTGATCGAGGACGGGGTCGTCCGGCACGCGCGGCTCGGCGTCGCCGGCTCGGACGTGACGGCGGCCGCGATCCGCGACTTCGACCTCGACGTGCCCAAGGGGGCGGTGGTCGGCACCGTCGAGGAGGGCGGCCCGGCGGACGAGGCGGGGATCGAACCGGGCGACGTGATCGTCGCGGTGGGCGGCGAGGAGATCGAGGCGTTCGACGAGCTGGTCGCGCAGATCCAGCCACGCGAGCCCGGCGATCGGATCGAACTCACGCTGGTCCGTGACGGTGAGCGGATCCAGGTGGAGGTCACCCTCGGCGAGTTCGACGTCTGACGCATCGCGGCCGAGGGGCCGGGACCACCGCAGGTAGTCTCGATCGCGACGGCAACGCGACCTGGAGCGTGAACAGGGTGGGCAACCTCGGTCTGCCGGAGATGCTCGTGATCGCCGTCGTCGCCCTGCTCGTGTTCGGTCCCGACCGGCTGCCCGAGCTGGCGCAGCAGGCGGGGAAGTTCATCTCGCGCTTCCGCGAGGAGACCTCGCGCAGCGTCGCGGAGCTGAAGAAGGCGGCCGAGGTCGAGGACCTCGACCGGGAGCTGCGTTCGATGCGTGAGGAGCTGCGGGGCGTCGGCCGCGAGCTGACCTCCGGGGCGTCCACGCGCGCGACCGAGCCGTCCCGGGAGGTGCGTCGCACGCCGCCCCCGACCGACCCCGAGGCGACGTAGTGCGCCGTCGGTACAGGGCCACCGGCGTGCTGGCCGCCGCCCTCGGTGCGATCGCGGCCTCGTGGTTCGCGATGCGTTCCGCGGAGCTCGAGGAACGGGAGCGCGCGCTGGCGGTCCGTTTGCGCCGTCCGCGCGGACCGGTCGTGGACCGGATCATGTCGTCGGCGACCGACCTGGGGTCGGTGTTCGCCGTCGTCGGCACCAGCGCGGTGCTCGCGGCGTCCGGTCGTCGTCGTGCGGCGCTCGACGTGGCCGCGGTGGGGGCGATCGCCTGGTTCGCCTCCCAGGGCATGAAGCGGCTCGTCAGACGCCCCCGGCCCTACCAGATCGAGGAGGCGGAACGGCTGGTGTCCGAACCGGCCGGATCATCGTTCCCCAGCGGTCATCCGGCGGTGGCCGCGGCGGTCGCGACCGTCCTCGTGCCGCACCTGCCTCGGGGCGGCGGGGTGGCGGGCGGTTGTGTGGCGTCGTTCGTGGCCGGGAGCCGGGTGTACGTGGGGGTGCACTACCCGACGGACGTGGTCGCGGGACTGGGGCTCGGCGGCCTCTGCGGTGCGACGTGGCGGTTCATCGTGGGAGAGCGGCGCGACTGATCACGGGGTGATCACGGGCGCAGGCCGTACAGCCGGACGCCCGCGGCGACCAGGACGTTGCCGTCCGGGATGACGGTCGGCGCCTCCGCGCACCTGCCGAACGGGGCCTCGAGTGCGGTGGACCACCGACGCTGCCCGTCCTGTGCGTCCGCCGCGATCACCCCGGCGCAGGTGGGGACGTACACGACCCCCTCGTGGCGGGTCACCCCGACCGCGCCCACCTCGGCCGGCCAGGGGTAGCGTCCCAGCTCCGCGCCGGACGCCAGGTCCAGACGCACGAGCTGCCCCTCGCGGGTCGTGACCAGCACCTCCCCGTCGTCGACGGCGGGGGGGACGTTCGTGGCCTGGAGCCGGGTGCGCCAGGTCTCCCCGCGGCGAACGTCGATGCCGACGACCTGGCCGGGGCGGTCGAGCACGGCGCTCCGGCCGGCCTCGGCCCCCCTGCCCAACGTCGAGCCGGAGGTCTCCCACAGGAACGCCCCGTCGCCGTCGTGAGCCAGGATCCTCCCGCCGACGTTGACCACCACGAAGACGGGGCCGTCGACGTCGGCCGCCACCAGCTGGTCGGGGACGCCCGGGAGCTCGATCCTCGTCGTGGCGACGGCGTCGGTGCGTGCCAACAGCAACCGACCCGGACCGGCCACCGCGACCAGCGGTCCGACCGCCACCGGCGGGACGGACGCTCGCCACGGCAGATCCCGGGCGAGGTGACGTCGGGGCTCGCCGGTGTCGGGATCGAAGGTCACGATCCCCGTCCCGCCGGACGGCTCGTCGAACACGACGGCCACCGGCCCGTGCGCGGTCACCGCCGGTTGGCGGACCGCCCCGGGGAGTCCCCGCCGCCAGAGCTGGATCCCGTTGGTCGGATCGATCGCGTACACCGCCCCGGAGCCGTCGGCGAAGGTCGCGCCGACGTAGACGTGTCGTGCGTCCCTGCCCCGCGTCGCCGCGGTCATCGCCACGGCACCGGGGAGGTCGAGGTGCCAACGCGTGCACCCCGGCGGTCCCTCGGCGGTGCAGTCCCCGGCCGTGGTCATCGGACGTGGAGGGATCGGCGTGGCCGGTGACGGCGGCTCCGCAGGTCCGGCGACGCCCGGGTCGGACGACGGCTGCTCGTCCGCTCCGGTCGTCACCGCCACGAGGACACCGACCAGCACCACGAGCAGCGTCCCGGCGATCCAGGCGACCCACGACCGGCGTCTCCACGACGTGCTCTCCGGCCCGTCGAAGGGCCGGTCGAGCGGGTCCGGGGGTGCGCCGCCGCGGGGCGCGATCACCGCACCGCAACGCCCGCAGAACCGCCCCGTGCCCTGCTCGGTGCCGCACTCGGGACAGGTGGGCACCAGGGGCTCAGCCGGCGGTGATGGGGAGCTGCTTGCCGACCACCGACGTCGCGCGCTCGGCGATCCCGCTGGCGATGTCCCGCAGCGCCGCGCCGGCTGGCACGTCGGGATGCGACAGGACCAGCGGTTGGCCCCGGTCGCCGCCCTCGCGCAGTCGCGGGTCGATCGGGACGCGGCCGAGCAGCGCCGTGTCGAGCTCGACCGCGAGCTCCTCGCCGCCGCCGCTGCCGAAGATGTCGTGTCGGGAGCCGCAGTCGGGGCAGACGAACCCGGCCATGTTCTCGATGACGCCGGAGACGATCATCCCGGTCTCCTCCGCCATCTGCCCGGCGCGGATCGCGACCTTCTGCGCGGCTTCCTGCGGTGTGGTGACGACGATCAGGTCGGAGGTGGGCAGCATCTGTCCGAGCGAGATCGCGATGTCGCCGGTCCCCGGCGGCAGGTCGCACAGGAGGAAGTCGAGGTCGCCCCAGTAGACGTCCGAGAGGAACTGCTGGAGCGCGCGGTGCAGCATCGGGCCCCGCCACATCACCGGCTTGTCCGGGTCGGGGAGGAAGAACCCGATCGAGATCACCTTGGTGCCGTGGGCCCGCAGGGGCATGACCAGCCCCTCCATGCCCACCGGACGGCCGGAGACCCCCAGCATCCGCGGGACGGAGTAGCCGTAGATGTCGGCGTCGAGGACCCCGACGTCGTGGCCGTCGTCGGCGAGCGCGGCGGCGAGGTTGACGGTCACCGAGGACTTGCCGACCCCGCCCTTGCCGGAGGCGATCGAGATGACCTTGGTCGTGTTCCCGGGCTTGGAGAAGACGATCTCGTCGTCGGTCTGGCCCCGCTCGGCCCGCAGACGGTGCGCGAGGTCGGCCCGGCGGTCGTCCGGGAGCGCCTCCCACTCGATGTCGACCTCGGCGATGTCCTCGAGGTCGGTGACGGCCTCGCGGATCTCGCGGTCGAGCTGCCGCTGCTGGGTCTCGCCGGGGATCGTCAGGTGGTAGCGCAGGCGGACGTGCCCGTCCTCGATCCGGATGTCGTCGACGAGACCGAGATCGGTGACGGGTTCACCGATGTCGGGATCCTCGACTTGGTGCAGCGCGTCGCGCACCTGGTCGACGGTGGGCATGCAGGGACCTCCGTGCGGTTCGGGGTGTGGTTCGGGGTGAGGATCAGGAGCGCACGCACGGCGTCCGGCGCTGCGGTGCGTGGACCATCGATGCTACCGGAGGGGCTTCCGGCGACCGTTCTCGGGAACGCCGTCAGGAACCGGTGTCGGCCCGCCGCCGTGCGGCCTGCAGCCGGCCGCGGAGCACCTCGTCGTCGACCGGCTTGCGGAGGTAGTCGTCGACGCCCGCCACGAGGCTCTCGACCTCGCGTTCGGTGTTCTCGTCGCCGGTGATCATGAGGATCGGGGTCCACCGTGTGGCCTCGTTGGCCCGCAGCTGCTGGGTGACGTCCACCCCGGAGATGTCCGGGAGCCGCAGGTCGAGGATGATGGCGTCCGGCTGGTGGCGCACGGCCATCTCGACGGCCTGCTCACCGTTCGTGGCCTCCAGCACGTCGTAGTCGTCCACCAGCATCAACCCGACGAGCTCGCGGATCGCCTCGTCGTCGTCGACCACGAGCACCACGGGCATGCGGTCGTCGTCATGCGGCGGCGAACCGCCGTTGCCGTTGGGGTCGGTGTGGCCGGGCGACTCGGGGGTCTCGATGCGCACGGGCTCGTCGTCGTCCTTGCGCCGCTGGACCGGAGTCCGGCAGTAGGGACACAGGCGCCAGTCCGGCTCCAGGTGGCGTCCGCACTCGCGGCAGGCCTCCACACCCAGTGCCGAGCCGCAGTGCGGGCACGCGACGAACCCCTCGGCGACCTGGTGCCCGCACTCGGCGCAGCGGTGGGTCGTGAGTGTCTCGGACGGGGTGACGCGCAGGACCTCCTCGAAGGTGGTCTTGCCCTCCAGGGCCATCCGGATGCCGTCCTCGCGCAGGGTGCGCATGCCCTCGCTGCGCGCCAGCCGTGCGAGCTGCGTCTCGGTGGCTCCCTCCATGAGCAGCTCGCGGACCGAGGCCGTGATCGGCAGCATCTCGAAGATGCCCTCACGGTCGCGGAAGCCGGTCCGGCCGCAGAACTCGCAGCCGGTGCCACGTCGCATGATCGCGTCGGCGACGTCGGCCCGGGTGAGCCCGAGCATGCTGAGCGTGCGGTCGTCGGGCTCGTACTCCTCGGCGCAGTTGTCGCACGTGATCCTCACGAGACGCTGGGAGACCACCAGCAGCAGCGAGGAGGCGATGTGGAACGGCTCGACCCCGAGATCCAGCAGCCGGACGATCGAGGACGGGGCGTCGTTGGTGTGCAGCGTCGTGAGGACGAGGTGTCCGGTGAACGAGGCCTGCATCGCCAGGGAGGCGGTCTCGTCGTCCCGCACCTCACCGACCAGGACGACATCGGGGTCCTGGCGCAGGACGCTGCGCAGGCCGCGGGCGAACGTCAGTCCGACCTTCTGGTGGATCTGGGTCTGGTTGACCCCCTCGAGCTGGTACTCGACCGGGTCCTCCAGGGTGATGATGTTGCGGACCGGATCGATGATCTCGCTGAGGCCGGCGTACAGCGTCGTGGTCTTCCCGGACCCCGTCGGACCGGTGATGATGATCAGACCCTGGGGGCGGTCCAGCGCCCAGCGGAACTGTGCCATCTGGTCCGGTTTCAGGCCGACCTCGTCGATCTCGAGCTGCTCCACGCCCTTGCGCAGCAGTCGCAGGACGACGGTTTCGCCGAACATCGTGGGCATCGTCGAGACGCGGAGGTCGACCTCCTGGCCCTCGACACGCACGACGGTGCGTCCGTCCTGGGGACGGCGGCGCTCGGCGATGTCGAGACGGGCCATGATCTTCAGGCGGGAGGTCAGGGCCGCCGACGCGTCACGCGGCACACGCATCACCTCGCGCAGCATCCCGTCGATCCGGTAGCGGATACGCACGTTGTTGCGCCCCGGCTCGACGTGCACGTCGCTGGCTCGGGAGTGCACCGCCTCGGCCAGGATCAGGTTGGCGAGCCGGACGATCGGCTGGTCGTCCGCCGTCGCGGCCCCCTCGAGATCCTCGGGGGAGAAGTCGGTCTCCTCCTCGATCTGGATCTCGTCGCCGAGGGCGTCCAGCGCGCTCTGGTCGGTCCCGTAGGCGGTGCGCAGCGCCTCGCGGATCGAGGTCTCGGTGGCGACCACCATCCGCACGGTGTCGACGTCGGCGGCGGCGCGCAGGTCGTCCTTGGCCAGCACGTTCGTCGGGTCGGAGACGGCGACGGTCAACGTGTCCTCGTCGAGGACGACCGGCAGCGCCAGGTGACGGTGGGCGAGGTTGCGCGGGACCCGCTGGATCGCGGTGGGATCGGGGATGGTCGTGCTGAGGTCGATCTGCTCCATCCCGAGCTGCGTGGCCAGGGCGGCCGCCACGTCGATCTCCTCCGCCAGGCCCATCCGCACGACCGTGGTGCCCAGGCGGGTGCGGCTGTCACCGGAGACCTGCTCGGCGAGGGCGTCCTCGAGCTTGTCCTCGGTCAGGACGTCAGCCGCGACGAGGATCTCGCCGAGCCGACGTCGTGGACGTGTCCGGGACGATGCCACGGGACCTCC
>CAZHZQ010000087.1:0-10308 GCA_964537235.1 uncultured Actinomycetota bacterium
CCTAGACGAACGTCCTAGAGTCGGTGCTCCCTGATCAGGAGACACCACATGACCGCACGTTTCGTCGCTCTCTGGCCGAAGCCCGACGAGGACGCCGAGGGGTTCGAGCAGCACTACCGGGACACCCACACGCCGATCGCGGAGAGCTGGCCCAACGTGAGCTCCACGAGGGTCACGCGTGCCGCCGGCAACCCGTTCGGCGGCGACCCGGCCTACCACCTCGTGTTCGTCGCCGAGTGGGACTCGCAGGAGGACATGGACGAGGCGATGAACAGCGAGGAGATGAAGCAGGCCCTGGGCGACGTGCGGACGATCGGTGATCGGTGGGGGATCGGTCCCGACGTGGTCGTCGGCTCCGATCTCTGATCCTCACCCCGCCTGACCGGGGCCGTCCTGGGGGAGCAGCAGGCCCGAGACGTACACGACCTGCGCTGTCAGGGCGACCAGCCCGGCTGCCGACAGCCCCAGCCGCACCGGCATGGCGATACCGGTCGGGATCAGCGCCCCGATCACCCACGCGATCGCGAAGAGCGTCTCGGACCGGGTGAACGCGATGCCCCGGTCGTTCGCGGGGAGGCTCGACTGCAGGAGACCGTCGAAGGCGAACTTGGCCGTTCCCCAGGCGAACCCCGCCGCCGCGGCCAGCACCGCGCCGGCCACGAGGCCGAACGCCTGGCTCGCGACGAAGGCCGCCCCCGCCTCCAACGCGAGGGCGGCCACCACCATCGGTTCCTCGCGCAGGCGTCGTTCCAACCAGGGCGCCACGACGGCCGCGAGCAGGAAGCCGCCGCCACCCGCACCGAGCAGGGCCCCGAAGTCCAGCAGCCCGGCACCGGCCGTGCGGAGAGCGAAGGCCAACAGGAGCAGCAGGAACCCGTTGAGCAGACGGACCCCGGCCGTCGCCAGCTGGGCCAACCGCACGGGGCGGGGTATGCGGCGTCCGCGTACGAGCTCCCGGACGGTCGCCCGCCGCCCCGGCCGGGTCCCGGGTGGCGGCGGAGGCAGCTCGTTGGCCGCGACCGACACGTAGAGGAAGACGCCCGCGGCGATCACGAGCCCCAGCCAGGCGCCGGCGATCCAGCCCGCCAGCACCCCGATCGGGACCGCGAGCGCACCCGCCAGGACCCCCAGTTGGGCGAGGCGGGCGTTCGCGGCCACCAGCGACGTGGGATGCACGAGCGCGACCGGCAGGAGGCTCGCCCGGCTGATCGCGAACAGCCGTGACAGGACCAGCAGCAGGAACGCCAGCGGGTACAGCCACAGGGTCCTGACCTGCGTCGCGGTGAAGACGGCGACGACGGCCCGCAACGCCCCGCTGGCGACCAAGCCGTGCCGGTACGCGACGGGGTACCGCGACAGGATCGCTCCCAGGGCCGGGGCGAGCACGATGAACGGGGCGAGGGTCAGAGCGAGGTACAGCGCCACGTTGGCGCGTGCCTCGGTGGACGGGACCGAGAAGAACAGCGTGTCGGCCAGCGCCAGCGCGACCAGGGTGTCCCCGCCGGTCGAGGCCAGGTTCGCGAGCGCCAACTGGCGGAAGGCCGGGCCGCTGACCGAGGTCATCCCCTCGACCCGAGCGAGCAAGCGACGTACCACGGCCGCGCCCGGCCACGACGACCGGCCGGCCGGGGCGTCGGAGGAGCGATGCGGAGGGTTCGGCACGGCCGCGACGGTAGTGCCGGGCGTCGCCGGACCCGGCACGTGGAACACGTCGCGCCTCGTGGGTTGCACGTGTCTCGACTAGCGTGTCGCCATCCGCGGCCCAGGACCGGCATGGCGCGATCCTTCTTCGAACCCGACGGCGACGACTTCGTCGCGACCGCGTTGACGCGGGGTCCCTGGGACCGGTCGTTCCAGCACGCGGGGCCTCCTGCCGCTCTGTTGGGGCGTGCGGTGCAACGTGCCGGCGGGGATGGCGGCACGAAGCAGGTCGCGCGCATCACCTTCGAGATCCTGCGGCCCGTCCCGGTCGCGCGCCTGTCCGTCACGTCCGAGGTGGTGCGGCCCGGCGGCAACGTGGACCTCGTGGAGGCCCGACTCGCCGACGAGGACGGTCCGTTGATGCTGGCACGGGCCTGGAGGATCCGCGCAGGCGAGGTCGAGGTGCCGGACGACGTCACCGACCCCCTGCCGGGCCCGGAGGACGGTGCCGCCCAGCCGTTCTTCGACGTCCCGCACCTCGACGAGGACGGGTACCACACCGCGATGGAGGTGGCCTTCCTGGACGGGTCCTTCCGGGAGTCGGGTCCGGCGACGGTCTGGATGCGGATGCGCCAGCCCCTGCTGCCGGACGAGGAACCCAGTCCGCTGACGCGGGTCCTGGTCGCGGCCGACTCCGGCAACGGGGTCAGCGCACGCCTGGACCCGCGCCGGGTCCTGTTCATCAACACCGACCTCACCGTGCACCTCCGCCGGATGCCCCGCGGTGAGTGGGTGTGCCTCGAGGCGAGAACCACCCTGAACGGCACCACCGTGGGTCTGGCCGAGAGCGCCCTGCACGATGTGGACGGCGCGATCGGGCGGTCCCTGCAGACGCTGTACGTGGCGGAGCGCGGCTGAGGCGCCACCCCGTCCCACTAGTCTCGGGTCGATGACAGGAGCGCTGCATGACCAACGGTGAGAGCCCCGAAGGTGTGGACGTCGACGCAGTGACCGCGTGGTTGTCCGAGCGGATCGACGAGGTCGCGCCACCGCTGGACTTCGCGGTCGTCCAGGGGGGACGTTCGAACCTGACCTACGTGGTGTCGGACACGGCGGGGCGCCGGTGGGTGCTGCGTCGGCCGCCTCTGCACTCGGTGCTGCCGTCGGCGCACGACATGTCGCGGGAGCACACCGTCATGGGGGCGCTCGCGGACACGCCGGTCCCCGTGCCCGAGATGATCGGCTACGAGCCGGACGAGTCCGTCATCGGGGCAGAGTTCTTCATGATGGAGCACGTCGAGGGCGAGGTGATCCGCGACCAGCAGGCGGCCCGCGAGGTGCTGAACGAGGATCAGCGCCGCCGGGCCGGCGAGTCCCTCATCGACGTGCTCGCGCGGCTGCACGCGGTCGACCCGGACGAGGTCGGCCTGGGTGACTTCGCCAAGAAGGAGGACTACCTGGCGCGCCAGCTCCACCGCTGGCACGGGCAGCTGAGGAAGGGCCAGGAGAAGACCGGGGCGCGTGATCTCCCGGTGCTGGACGAGATCCACGACCGCCTGGTCGAGGACATCCCCGAACAGGGGCCCGCCACGATCGTCCACGGGGACTACCGGCTGGACAACGTGATCCTCGGACCCGAGGGTGACGTCCGTGCGGTCCTCGACTGGGAGCTGACGACGTTGGGCGATCCGCTGGCCGACGTCGGCGTCCTGGCCGTCTACTGGTCGGATCCGGGTGAGGAACCGATCCGGGTGATCGACGCCCCGACGATCGTCGCGGGCTTCCCCCGGCGTGACGAGGCGATCGAACGGTACGCGGAGCGGTCGGGGCGGGACCTGTCCGACCTCGACTACTACGTCGCCTTCGGGTACTGGAAGCTGGCGATCATCCTCGAGGGGGTCTACTCGCGGTTCGCCTCCGGTGCCTACGGGGACACCGGCGACGACACGTGGAAGCAGTTCGGTGATGTCATCCTGCGGTTGGGCGAGCAGGCCAGAGAGGCGACCGAGGCCGCGGGCCGGTGAGCGACTACCGGGGCCTGATCTGTGACTACGGCGGCGTGCTCACCGGCGGCGTGGGCGCGTCGTTCCGCGCCTTCGAACGGGCGGAGGGCTTGCCGAAGGGCACCCTCTTCGAGGTCATCGGCGAGGCCTACGCCGCGGCGGACGGTGACAGCCCGATCGTGCGGTTCGAGACCGGGGACGCCGACCCGGAGGAGTTCGGCCGGGCGATGGCCGACCACCTGCGCGAGCGCGGCCACGACGTCGACCCCGGCGGGATCGTCGAACGGATCTTCGCGGGGACCGAGCAGGACCCGGACATGTGGGAGACCGTCGAACGGATCCGGGCGCAGGGCGTGCGGACGGCGTTGCTGTCGAACTCGTGGGGCGTCGACGGCTACCCGGTCCAGCGGTTGGGCGCCGTCTTCGAGACGCTCGTCATCTCCGGCGAGGTGGGTCTGCGCAAGCCCGACCCGCAGATCTACCTGTTGACCGCCCAACGGCTGGATCTCCCCCCTGGGGAGTGTGTGTTCATCGACGACCTGAACCACAACGTGGAGGCCGCCGAGCAGGTCGGGATGCTCGGCATCCTCCACACCGACATCGAGGAGACGGTGGCGGTGCTGGAGTCGGCGTTCGGGATCGACCTCAGCCGGTGAGACGGTCGAGCTTGCCGGCCTCCGGGATGCGCGAGAGCAGCACCCACCCGATCAACGCGACGATCAGGACGAGCACGCCCGCGGCGTGGTAGGCGGCGCCGACGGAGGTCGCATCGGCCAGGGCGGCGAAGGCGAACGTCCCGACCCCCTCGCCCGCGATGATGACGGCGACCATCGTCCCGGTGATCTGTGCCATGTGCTCGGCCGGAGCGACCCGCACGAACAGGGTCTGGGGGCCCAACACCCACGCCGTTCCGGCTCCGACGAGCAGGTTGCCCACGAGGTACCACGCGGGGGAGCGGCCGAAGGCGGCGATCCCCAGGGCCAGCGCGAAGGCGACGAGGTGGGTCAACTGGAAGCTCGGTCGCTCGATGTCCCGCCGGCGACCGAGCACCGCCATCGTGACGGCCTGTCCGGCCGGGGCGGCGGCGAGCACGAACGGTGTCCAGGACGATGCCCCGTCGGTGGCGCCGGCGGCCAGCGTCTCGGGCAGGGCGGACACGGTGGCGGTCACCCACACGATCGGACCCAGGACCCGCAGCACGGGCTGGGACAGGATCTCGGAGAACCCGGCCCAGACCGGTGGTCTGGACTCGCGCACCGTCGGGGCGGGCAGCGGGATCGTCGAGATGACGGCTGCCGAGAGGACGAACGTCGCGGCGTCGGCGATCAACGCCGTCGCGGCCCCGATCGTCACGGCGACGGCCGCCCCGGTGATGTAGCCGACGACCTGACCGGCCTGGTCGGTCGTCGCGAGGAGGGCGAGCAGACCTCCACGCCGGTCCTCGGGCACGGCCTCGGCGATGATGGCCGAGCGGACGGAGACGCTGGCGACCCGGACCGCCCCGAGTCCTCCGGCCGCCGCGAGCACGGGAGCCAGCCCGGGGACGACGACGGGGACCACGAGGACCAGCGCGCCGGCGATCTGGAGGCCCGCGAGGGCGCGACCACGTGGGAGTCGGTCGAGCCAGCCTCCGGCCAGGGCACCCGACAGCAGCGCCGGGACCGCCTGGATCGCGAAGAGCGCCGCGGGCCCGAGGAGCCGACCTCCGCTGCGCTCGTAGGCGAGGAGCAGGAGCGCCCCGAGGCCCACGTAGTCGCCCACCACGGAGGTCCCCACGGCCACCCACAACCGGGCGGCCACGGGGTGCCTCAGCGTCTCGCGGTACCCGCTCGATCCACCCATCCGGGCGGAGGGTAGTGGGGGGCGGTCCGGTGGCCGTG
The DNA here is from genome assembly GCA_964537235.1 of uncultured Actinomycetota bacterium. Lineage (GTDB taxonomy): Bacteria > Actinomycetota > Nitriliruptoria > Nitriliruptorales > JAHWKO01 > CAZHZQ01. The sequence goes on from CAZHZQ010000087.1 coordinate 5,525, forward strand.
TAGGGTCATCAGCGTCACGCGTGCTCCCGACAACCTCGAGCACGCCTTCTCATCTATCTGGAAGACAGGTAACACCCATGAACTTCGATGCCCAGGAGGAGCGACTCGCCCTCTACCTCGACTACGAGAACCTCGCGATCGGAGCCCGCGACACGGGCCACCGTTTCGACGTGGCACCTCTTGCCGACGTGCTCGCCGAACGGGGGAGGCTGGTGGTCCGGCGTGCGTACGCCGACTGGCACCTCTTCAGCGACGACCGCCGTTCCCTCGTGGACAGCAACGTCGAGCTGATCGACATCCCCCAGCGGGGCGACGCGGTGCGCAAGAACGCAGCCGACATCAAGATGGCGGTGGACGCCATGGAGCTGGCGTTGGCCCGCTCGTACGTCTCCACCTTCGTGATCGCCTCCGGCGACTCGGACTTCACCCCGCTCGTCGCCAAGCTCCGTGAGCTGAACCGGCGCGTGATCGGCGTCGGCGTACAGGGCTCGACGTCCGCGATGCTGCCGCCCGCCTGCGACGAGTTCATCTTCTACGACCGGCTGGAGCACGCGCCGCGCCGCGGTGGCGGCGGTGGCGGCCGCCAGCAGCAGAAGGAGCGCAAGCCCTCACGCCGCCAGAGCGAGTCCCTGCACGACCTCGGGCGCCTGGTGACCCAGACGCTGTCCGGACTGCAGAGCGCGTCGACCGGACCGGTGTACGCGTCCAGCCTCAAGCGGGCGCTGCTGCGCAAGGACCCCACCTTCTCCGAGCAGGACTACGGCTTCCGCGCGTTCAGCGAACTGGTCCGTCACCTCGAGTCCGAGGGTCACGTGACCCTCCGCGAGGGCGCCGCCCAGGGCGACCCCGAGGTCGACTTCACGTCCTCGAGCGGTGACGAGGAGCAGGCGTTCAAGCTCCTCACCGAGGTCGTCGCGGACCTCGAGGACAGCAACGGCGAGACCCCGCCGCTGTCCGGTCTCAAGGACCAGATCCGCAAGCGCGACTCGGACTTCAGCGAGAAGGACTTCGGCTACTCGAGCTTCCTGCAGTTCTGCAAGGCCGCGGCGACCCGTGGCCTCCTGGAGCTCGAGTACGTCGACAACGACCAGGAGTACTACCTGCACGTCCTGTGACGCGGCCGGTCAGCTCTTGGCGCCCTTGGCGCGGCTCGCGAGCTCGTCGATGAGGCCGTAGTCGCGGGCCTCCTCGGCGGTCAGCCAGAAGTCGCGGTCGGTGTCCTCGCGGATCTTGTCGATCGGCTGACCGGTGCGTTCGGCCAGGATCTCGTTGATCCGCTCGCGCAGGAAGACGATGTTCTGCGCCTGGATCTCGATGTCCCGGGCGGATCCGCGGGCGCCACCGAGCGGCTGGTGGATCATGATCCGGGCGTTCTCGGTGGCCGACCGGGTGCCCGTGCCGGCGGCGAGGATCACGGCCGCCGCCGACGCGGCCATGCCGACGCAGCGCGTGTTCACCTTGGAGCGGGCCAACTGCATGGTGTCGAAGATCGCGAACAACCCGCTGATGATCCCACCCGGCGAGTTGATGTAGAGGGTGATGTCCTCGTCGCTGTCGGCGTCGAGGGCGAGCATCTGGGCGACCAGGTCGTCGGCGTCGGTGTCCTGGATCGGGCCCTTGAGGTACAGGATCCGCTGGTCGAAGAGCTTCCGCCACGCCTGTGCGCCCACGAACGGGCTCGGGAACGCGGGGCCCTCGGGCTCGTCGTCCTCGTCGTCGTTGCGGGTGACGATCTCGGGGTGGTCGTCTCTGTCGGCCACGCTCGCCTCCTGGAACCGGATGGGGCCGACGAGCCTACCTGTGGGGTAGGGGCAACCCGAACGGGTGGATGTGGCGCGAACCGCTACAGCAGTTCGGGGCGGTCCCGCTCGTTGGACATGCCGATCGGCCCGGAGGTGCGTCCTCCGAGGAACTGCCTCACGACCGGGTAGCGACTGTCGAACATGTCGTTCTTCTTGCCGAAGGCGACGAGGTTGCGACGGAACAGCAGACCGACGTAGTCGGCGATGTCGTCCGCGGTGCGGATGTCGTGGGTGACGATCAGGAAGGTCGACCCGAGCTCCTCGTTCAGCTCGAGGATGAGGTCGTTCAGGATCGCGGTGCGCACGGGGTCCAGGCCGGAGTCGGGCTCGTCGAAGAGGATGATCTCGGGGTCGAGGACCAGCGCCCGGGCCAGCCCGGCACGCTTCTTCATGCCGCCGGAGACCTCGCCCGGCAGCTTGTCCTTGGCGCCCTCGAGGCCGACCATCTCGAGTCGCTCGCTGACGATGTCCCGGATCTCCTTCTCCGACTTCTTCGTGTGCTCCCGCAACGGGAACGCCGTGTTGTCGAAGATGTTCATCGACCCGAACAGCGCCCCGTCCTGGAACAGCACACCGAGCTTGCGGCGGACCTCGTACAGCTCCTTGCGGCGGAGCGTGGGGATGTTCTTGTCACCGATCCAGACCTCGCCCGCGTCCGGCTTCAGCAGGCCGATCAGGTGACGCAGGAGGACCGACTTCCCGGTACCGGAGGGTCCCAGGATGATGTTGACCCGGCCGCGTGGCAGGTCGACGTTGATGTTCTCGAGCACGGTGTTGTTCCCGAACGACTTCGTGAGCCCCCGGACGCTGATGGCCGGGTCGTCGATCAGGGTGTTGCCGGGCCAGATCGGGTCCGCCGTCTTGTCGTAGTCGTCGGGCGGGATCATGTCCGGTTCCAGGTCCTTCCACTGGTTCGCCGACGTGATCTGACCGTCCGAACCACCGCCCGCCGTGTGCCCGACGGGGATATCGCCCGCGTTGTGTTCCCGGTCCGTGGTCGTGTCTGCCATCATGGCCTCACTTCGTCGTGTTCACGAGCAGCAGGTCGGTGGGGACCTGGTGGGTGATCGTGTTCGCCACCGATCCCAGCAGCCGCGAGGGACCGCTCATGCCCTTGTTGCCGATCACCAGAAGGTCGTAGCCGTCGGATGTGCCGGCGAGGGTCTTGGCGATCTGGCGGCCCACCAGGACCCGGTGACCGAGGCCGTCCGCGCCCTCGACCGTCGCGGCGACCTTCCCGAGGACGCTCTGGCCGGTCTCGTCGTCCGAGGCCACGGTCACCAGCGTCGCCTCGGCACCGACCGCGCGGGCGAAGGCTGCTCCTGCGTCGACCGCTCGTGCTGCGGTCTCGGAGCCGTCGGTCGCCAGCGCGACGCGCTGGTAGGGATCGGTCTCGTGCTCGGTCGTCTGCACCAGCAGCACGTCGGTGGGGGCGTGGTGGGTGACCTGGTGGGGGACGTTGCCCAGGAGCCGTTCCGTGCGTGAGCCGAGGCCCACGGTCCCCACGACCAGCAGGACACCGGGGCGGTCCGCGGCCAGGGCGATCAGGGCGTCGGCCGGCGCACCTTCCGGGGTCGCGGTCCGCACCTCGGCGACACCGACGGTCCGTGCGATCGCGGCACCGTCCGAGACGGTCTGGTCCGCCCAACCGGCCTCCATGCCGCTGGCGGTCTCGGACGGGTACTCCGCGAGCTCGGACAGCACGGGCTTGTCCGGCATGTCCCGGTACCAGGAGGTCGCGACGGTCAGGGGTGCGTCCAGCGCAGCGGCGACGACGGCGGCGCAGTGGACCGCGCGCTCCGCGGTCTTAGAGCCGTCGGTACCGACGATCACCTCGGTGTAGGTGTCGCTCACGGGCTGCCCTCCGTCGTGGGAGCGTCGGTCGTTCCGCCGGTGGCGGCGTCCTCGGTGTCCGGGCACTGGTTGGGGCCGTACAGCTCCACCCCGTCGACGAGCCAGCCGTCGTCGCCCCGGTGCTGCAGGATCACCCGCGTGCCCCAGCATTGCACATCGGGCTGCTCGAGCGAGGTGTTCGTGACCTCCTGACGCACCACCGCCAGCGCCACGGCGGTGTCCGTCCCGGCCTGGGCGTCGGACACGAGGTTCAGGATCTCACCGGCGCTGTGGGCCTCGGCCTGCTGGAGGCCCTGCGAGAACTGATCGAGCAGTTGCGATGCTTCCTCCACGAAGCGGTCCGTGCCGTGCTGCTCGAGCGTCTCGCGGACGGGCGTCAGATCGTCGGCCTGCCAGTTGGTCAGCGCGGTGACGACCTGCCCGGCGGTCTCCCGGGCATCCTGGTCAGCCGAGATGACACCGTCCAGTTGTCGCCACTGCACCAGTGCCACGATGGCGACGCCGACGGCCACCACGGCCACGATCCAGGGGGCGACCGCCACGGCGCCCCCGCTCGGGCGCCGCGCGTCGGGTCGTTCGGATGCCTCGGAACGGCGGGGCTGATCCGTCACCGCCTCCTCGGTCGTGGTGTCCTCGCTCATGAGCGGCGTCTCCGCGACAGCCACGCTCCGGCCAGCGCGATCGGTACGACCAGACCGGCGAGCCCGCCGCCGGTCGCCGGAGTCGGGCCACGGCCCCCCCCGCGGGGCGCTGGCTCGTCGGATACGCGCCCGGACTCGGATCCCGACGGGCCCTCGGCCAGCGGGGCGAAGTCGATCGGCGGGGCGGTCTCGTCCGGGGGCTGGTGGTCCGCTTGTCGGACGGCGTTCACGCCCAGACCCCAGGGTGACTCGCACGCCGCACCGGGCTTGGACTGCGGCGTGGGCCGGTGCGGGGTGTAGGGCTGACCACCGGCCTCCTCGAAGATCAGGAAGTTGATCCGCTGCCAGGCGATGCCGGGGCGGTCCGGGTCGTACTGGGTGAGGACGTCGAAGCCGTCCTGGTAGAACCAGTGGGCCTGCTCCAGGCCGCGTGACAGGTCGTTGAGGTTGTCCTCCTGGCCCATGAACCGGTTGAGCTCGGCGAAGT
>CAZHZQ010000088.1:0-10291 GCA_964537235.1 uncultured Actinomycetota bacterium
CGTACGCCGACGCCGCCGACCACGGTGCCGACGAGGTCGTCAGCATCCACCTGTCCTCCGAGCTGTCGGGCACCTGTGAGCTCGCGCGCAAGATCGCGGTCGACGCCCCGCTGCCCGTCACCGTGGTCGACAGCCGGCAGACCGGCGGGGCGCTCGCCCTGGCCGTGTTTGCCGCGCTGCGGGCGGCCGGGGGCGGTGCGGACGCCGAGGCGGTGGCCCAGATCGCGCGGCGGGTGTCCGCGGAGGCGCGGCTGTTCTTCGTGGTGGACGACCTGACCTACCTCAAGATGGGTGGTCGCCTGTCCGGGGCGCAGGCGCTGCTCGGCAGCGTGCTGCGCGTCAAGCCCGTCCTGACCCTCGAGGACGGACGGGTCACCCCGCTCGAGAAGGTCCGCACCTGGTCGCGGGCGATCACCCGGCTGGGGGAGCTTGCCGGCGAGCACGCCGACGGTCGTCCCTGCGACGTGATCGTGACCCATGCCCTGGCGCCCGAGCGGGCCGGTCAGGTGTGGGAGGTGGTCGAGGCGAACGTCGACATCCGCGACCGGCTGGACACCGTGATCGGACCGGTGGTCGGCAGTCACGCCGGGCCGGGCACGGTCGGGGTCGCCATCACCGCCCGGCGCGACTGACGCCCGGACCACCGATCAGTCGAGTGGCAGCTGGGTCGCAGATCCGCAACCCAGCTGCCACTCGACGCGGTTCCTCGGTGACCGGAGTCGCTGGTGCGCCCATCTGCGGCTGGGAAGCGGCGGTTCTCCACAGGCTGGAGAGGCTCGCGCCAGCGTGATCGCCGGTGACCGCGCACGCTCGTGGTCGTGGACGACGACCGTCTCGCGACCCTGCGTGCCTGGCTGGATGCGACCCCCGCGGAGACCGCGGGGCTGGCCGTGCTGCTCACCGGAGCAGCGGCCGTCGCCGGGCTCGTGTGGTGGATGTCGATGCCGGGGACGGCGCCCGGGACCACGGGGGTCCCCGCCCCGGTGCCGTCCGCGACTTCCCCGGCGCTGCTGACGGTCCACGTCGCGGGCGCCGTCCACCGGCCGGGGGTCGTCACGCTGGCGTACGGCACGCGCGTCGCCGACGCGATCACCGCCGCCGGAGGCGCCCGCCCCGACGGCGTGCTCGACACGGTCAACCTCGCGCGGCTGCTCGAGGACGGCGAGCGGGTCCTGGTCCCGTCGGCCGAGGATCCCGCTCCGGCCGGTCAGGACGGAGCAGGAGGCACCGCGGCGCGCCCGGACGGTCGCCTGGACCTCAACCGGGCCACCGCCGGCGAGCTCGAAGAACTGCCCGGAATCGGCCCGGTCCTGGCCCAGCGGATCGTCGATCACCGCGAGGACCACGGCCCCTTCACCCAGGTCGGCGACCTGCGAGAGGTGCCGGGGATCGGGGAGCGCACGTTCCAGACGCTGGCGGAACTGGTGACGGTGTGAGGGGCTCGTGAGGCCGGCGCGGGTCGCGCGCGCCGTGGGGCCGGTCGCCCCGTGGGCGCTCGTCGGCGTCGTGGGAGCCGCCTGGCTGACCCCCGCCGTGACCCGGTACGGCGCCGGCGTGGCCTGGGCGTCCGTCCTCGCGGGTGTCGTCCTGGGGTGGGTGGCGGTGGCGGTGAGACGGCAGCGGATGCTCCTGGCGACGATCGCGGTCGCCCTGGTGGCCACCGGGGTCGGTGCCGTGCGGTTCGCGGCGATGGACCGCGGCCCGCTCGCCGAGCTGGCGGCCAACGGCGGGACCCGCGAGGTCGTGGCCGTGGTCGCCGAGGAGCCGCGGATCTCGCGGTTCGGCTGGTGGACGGTCGTGCGCGTCGAGCGGGTCGGGGGCGTCCGCACCCGGGAGCGGGCGCTGCTGCGGGGCGAGGACGAGGGCGGGGACGAGGGCGGGGACGAGGGCGGGGACGAGGCTCGCCCTGCGGTGGGCAGCCGGTGGGCGGGCACCGTCACCGCCGCCCCGGTCGAACCCGACGGGTTCGGCGCGTACCTCCGGCAGCGGTACACGGCCGTGCAGATCCGCCCGGCCGCCTGGGAGCAGCGCGCCCCACCAGGCGGGGCGCTCGCGCTGACCGACCGCCTGCGTTCCCGGGTGAGGATCGCCGCCGACCGCGCGCTGCCGACGGCCCACGCCGGGCTGGCGACCGGCCTGGTCACCGGCGACACCTCGCTGCTCCCCGCCGAGGTCGAGACGGCCATGCGGGACACGGGGCTGACCCACCTGGTCGCCGTCAGCGGGTCGAACGTGGCGCTGGTGGTGGCTGGCCTGCTGGTGGTGGCCGCCGCTGCTCGCGCCGGCCCCCGCACACGCCGGATCCTCGTGGCCGCGGGCCTGGTCTGGTTCGCGATCCTGACGAGGTGGGAGCCCAGCGTCCTGCGGGCCTCGGCGATGGCGGCGGTGGTGCTGCTCGCCGGGGTGCGGGGGGTGGTCGGCGACGCCCGACACGCGCTCGGGGTGGCGATGCTGGCACTGGTGCTCGTCGACCCGGGGATCGCGGGTTCGTTGGGGATGCTGCTGTCGGCCGGAGCGACCGCCGGGGTGCTGGTGCTCGCACCGTTGGTCCGGCCGCGTCTGTCCTGGCTCCCCGGCAGGGTCGCCGACCTGTTGGCGGTGACGATCGGGGCGCAGATCGCGGTCGCTCCGCTGCTGCTGACCACGGTGGGCGAGGTCCCGCTCGCGTCGATCCCGGCGAACCTCCTGGCCGTGCCGGCGGCGGCGACGGCCAGTGCGGTGGCGATCGGTGCGGCCGTGATCGCCGCCGCACATCCCGGGGCGGCGGTCCCGCTCTTCGCGGTGATCCGACCGGTGCTGGCGGTCATCCTCGGGGCGGCGGAGCGTCTGGGTCCCTGGTCGACGGTGGTCTCGCTGCAGCGGCCGGTCACGGTGCTGGCGGCCGCCCTGGCGGTCGTGTGGTTCGTCGCGACGCGGCGCCGACGGATCGTCAACGCCATCGCCCTCGTCGCAGTGGTCCTGGCCGTCCCGATCGGTCTGCCCGGCGGGGCGGTGCGTGGGTTGGTCGTGACCGCGATCGACGTGGGGCAGGGCGATGCGATCCTCGTCGAGGCGCCGGGCGCCACGGTGCTCGTGGACGGGGGTGGCGACGACCGGGCCGCCCGGTGGCTGCGTCGCGCCGGGCGAGGACGGTTCGACGCGGTGGTCGTCAGCCACGCCCACGCCGACCACGTCGGGGGGCTGCCGGCCGTGCTGCGGCGCACCACGGCCGGGGCGTTGTGGATGCCCCACGTCCCGGCCGACCTGCCCGAGCACGAGGAGCTGCGTGAGCTCGCCCGTGCACGCGGGACGCCGGTCTTCCATCCGACCGTCGGCCAGCGGGTGACGATCGGGGGTCTGGCGATCGAGGTGCTGGGACCGCCCCCCGGACGCCCGTACCGCGTGAGCGACAGCGAGCTGAACGACGCTTCGCTGGTCCTGCGGGTCACGCACGGCGGCCGGTCGGCCCTCCTGACGGGCGACGTCGAGGAGCCGGCCCAACGCGACCTGCTCACGCTGGGGGACCGGCTGCGGGCCGGGTTGCTGAAGGTCCCGCACCACGGCGCCGGCACCTCCGACCCGGCGTTCCTCCGGGCGACCGGGGCGCGAACGGCCGTCATCTCGGTCGGGGCGGGCAACCGCTACGGACACCCGGCGCCCCGCACGCTCGACGCGTTGCGGTCCATGGGCGCCGTCGTGCGACGCACCGACCAGGAGGGGACGATCCGGGTGACCGTCCCCGCGGTCGGGGCCGAGATCGGTCCGGCGGCCACCGGGATACGCCAGACCCGGGCAGCTCCGGTGTTCCCGGACGGGCACCGGGACACCCTGCGGCTAGCCTCGCGGCATGCCCGACCGCAGCCCCGTCTACCTCCTCGCCGGCGACGACGACCTCCTCCTGCACCGCGAGCTCGAGCGCCTCCTCGACGAGCTGCGCGACGATGCCTCGGACCTGGACGTCGAGCACATCGAGGCCGGCGAGGCGACCGGGCTGCCCGAGATGCGGACCGCGTCGCTGTTCGGGGGCGACCACTGCGTGGTGATCCGCGGGGCCGAGTCCCTGTCGGGCGCCCTCGCGGAGCAGGTCGGGGCGTGGATCGACGACCCCGATCCCGTGGCGGTGCTGGTCCTCGTGGCGAACGGGACCGGGCGGATCCGGTCGATCGCTGCCAGAGCCGCGAAGGTCGGGGAGCGCCGGGACGCCAAGGCGCCGGCGCCGTGGGCCGACCCTGAGTGGGAACAGCTCGTCCGCGACGAGATCCGACGGGCCGGCGGGCAGGCCGACGCCGCGGCGGTCCAGGCCCTGCTGGACCACGCCGGCACGTCACCGACCGCGATCGCCTCGAAGGTCGGCCAGGTCGTCGCCGCGACGCCCCGCAACCAGCGGATCGACGCCGAGACGGTCGCGCGTGTGGTCCAGGGGCACGGCAACCGCGGAGGGTTCGCGATCGCCGACGCGATCGCACAGCGCGATCCGGCCGAGGCGACCGTCGCGCTCCGTGGGTCGCTCGAGTCCGGTGAGGAACCGCTCGCGCTGGTCGGCGCGATCACGTACCGGATGCGTCAGCTGCTGCAGGTCAAGGGCGGCGCCAGCGCCAAGGAGGCCGGCATGTCGGGCGGCCAGCACCGCTTCATGTCCGGGCTGACGCGCAACTTCGGGCCGGGCGAGCTGGCGTGGTGCCACGACCGGCTCGCGCGTCTGGACCTGGACCTCAAGGGTTCGGACCTGCCGGGCGACCTGTTGCTCGAGGTCGCGGTGATCGAGCTGGCCACGTCCCGCGAGGTCGACGCTCCCTGGAACCCCCTGCCGGCGGGGCACCGCTAGGCGCGCCCCGTCGACCGCAGGACGTCGCGGACCGCACGCATCGCCACGGACACCGCGTCCAGACGTGGTTGGCCGTCCTCCTCGATCGCGCGCTGCAGGCGCAACGCGTGGCTGGTCGCCTCCTGACGCCGGGCGAGGAACCGGTCGACGGCGGCGGTCTCGTCGGCCCCGGGGTGCTCGGTCAGGGCCCGGTGGACGGCGACCCGGTGCAGCGCGCGCAGGTCGTCCACCAGACCGCGGTACTGCCACTGCGCCCAGCGGTCCTGCGGTTCGACGCGATCCAGCATCCGGCGCAGGTGCTCGAACCCGAGCGCGTCGCCGATGGCGAGGAAGGCCTCGGCGATCCCGGGCACCTCACGCCCGACCGCCCGGCCCACCGCACCCACGTCCGGGGCGATCGCCAGGTCGGAGATGCGGACGAAGCGCAGGGCCTCGTCGGGCTGGAGGCCCGTGTCCACCAGCTGCTCGGCTCGGCGCGTCCGGACGTGGTCGAGTCGGCCCTCGGCGCCCAGGACCTCCTCGACCGCGCGGAACACGGGCGTGTCGCGGTCGATCGCCGCGCCCAGCGCGTCGAGGTCCCCGGACCGGACGTACTCGCGGATCAGGGTCTCGAGCAGCTGGTCGACGTCCTGCTTGAGATCCATCGCCAGCTGCGGGCCGTGCTCCCGGTCGATGCGGTCGATCGTGTCCCAGTGGCGGTCCGCGGCGGCGACCTGGCGTGCGACCCAGTAGGCCGCCACCACCTCGGAGCGGCTGGTGCCGAGCTCACGCGCCAGCCGATGGGTCAGGGTGATCCCCAGTCGGTCCACGATGTCGTTGGCCACGACGGTCGCGATCAGCTCACGACGCAGCCGGTGCTCCGCCAGCAGGTCGGGGAACCGGTCCACGAGCCGATCCGGGAAGTAGCTCTCGAGGACCGGGTGCAGGGACGGCTGCTCGATCAGGTCCGAGGCGACGAGCTCCCCGCTGAGGTCGCGCTTCGTCGCCGCCAGCAGGACGGCCAGCTCGGGACGGGTGAGCCCGGCCCCGGCCTCGTTCCGTTCGGTCATCTCCTCGGTCGTCGGCAGGTACTCCACGGTGCGCTCGAGGATCCCGGCGGCCTCGAGGTGCGCCATCTGCGCCTCGTGCACGTCCATGCGCTCGGGGCTCGCCGCGGCCTCCTGCGACAGGATCATCGTCTGGCGCCCGACGTCGGTGAGGCACGCCGCCACGACGTCCTCCGTCACGTCGCCGAGCAGCTGGTCGCGTTCGGTCGCGCTGAGCCCCTCCCGCTCGCCGGCCAGCTGGAGGAGGATCTTGATGTTGACCTCGTGGTCCGAGATGTCGACGCCGGCCGAGTTGTCGATGAAGTCGGTGTTGCAGCGCCCGCCCCGGCGTGCGTACTGGATCCGGCCCGGCTGGGTGATCGCCAGGTTCGCGCCCTCGCCGACGACCCGGGCCCGCAGCTCGGTCGCGGTGATGCGGATCTCGTCGTTGACGCGGTCGCCGATGTCCTCGTCGCTCTCGTGGCTGGCCTTGACGAAGGTCCCGATACCGCCGGCGAAGAGCAGATCCACCGGGGCGCGCAGGATCGCGCGGATCAGCTCCGGTGGTGTCAGGACCTCCGCGTCCACCCGCAGCAGCTCGCGCACCTGGGGCGACAGCGGGATGCGCTTCCCGGAGCGGGACCACACGCCGCCGCCCTCGCTGATCACCTCGCGGGAGTGGTCCTGCCAGGTCAACGACGGGTCGCCGAACAGACGCAGGCGCTCCTCGAAGGACGCCGACGGATCGGGATCGGGGTCGAGGAGGATGTCGCGGTGGTCGAAGGCGGCCACGAGCTGGATCGCCGAGGACTGCAGCATCCCGTTGCCGAACACGTCGCCGGACATGTCGCCGACGCCGACCACCGAGATCGGCTCGGTCTGGACGTCGATCCCGAGCTCCCGGAAGTGACGTTGGACCGCGACCCACGCTCCGCGGGCGGTGATGCCCAGCGCCTTGTGGTCGTACCCGCGCGATCCACCGGAGGCGAACGCGTCGCCGAGCCAGAAGCCGTGCTCGTCGGCGATCGCGTTGGCGGTGTCCGACAACCTGGCCGTCCCGCGGTCCGCCGCGACGACCAGGTACGGGTCGTCGCCGTCGGCCCGGCGCACGCTGTCGGGTACGTGTACCTCCTCGCCGACGACGTTGTCGGTGATCTCGAGCAGGGCGTGGATGTAGCGGCGGTACCAGCGCTCGACCGCCACGGGGACATCGGCCCGCTGGGCCGGCGGGCGCTTCAGGACGAACCCGCCCTTGGCGCCGGTCGGGACGATGACCGCGTTCTTCAGCGTCTGGGCCTGCATCAGGCCCAGCACCTCGGTGCGGAAGTCGTCACGCCGGTCGCTCCAGCGGATCCCGCCGCGGGCGATCCGCCCGCCCCGCAGGTGGATGCCCTCCATCTCCGGGGCGTACACGAACACCTCGCGGTACGGGACGGGCTTGGGGACCTGCGGGACCGCACCGCTGTCGAACTTCAGCGCGATGCAGCCGGGGGGCTCGTGGCGGTACCGGTTGGTGCGCAGCGTCGCATCGACCAGCGCGAGGAACGTGCGCAGGATCCGATCGTGGTCCAACCGTTCGACGGCGTCGCAGCAGACCGTCACCTGCTCGCGCAGCTTGGCGATATCGTCGTCGCTCGGGGCGCGATCCGGGTTGAAGCGCGCGTCGAACAGGTCGATCAGGGCGCGGGTCGCGTCGGGGTTCTCGACCAGCGCGTCGTTCTGGTACTCCGCCGTGTAGGCGGTCCCGACCTGACGGCGGTAGCGCCGGTAGGCCCGGAACACCGCGACCGCCGGCCAGTCGAGCTGCGCCTCCAGCACCAGGCGGTTGAGCGAGTCCACCTCGAGCTGTCGCCGCCAGCACGCCAGCAGGGCGTCGGCCAGCCGGTCGCCGTCACGATCGATGTCGACGAGCTCGCCGCCGACGTGCACGCCGTAGTCGTGGATGTGGATCTCGGGCGCGTCGCCGGCGCCGGGGCGCAGCTTGAACGGCAGCTCCTCGGTCACCGTGAGGCCGAGGTTCTCGAGGATCGGGAGGATCGAGGACAGCTCGATCCCGGTCCCGGCCTGGACGATCTTCAACCTCGTGAGCGGCCGTCCGGGGGAGCGGTCCTCGTGCAGGCGGATCAGCAGCTCGTCGCCGCTGCGGTCCAGCTCGGCGATCGTCTCGACGTCGTCCGCGGCCTGCTCCACCGCGGTGTGCTGCCGGTAGGTCGTCGGGAACCGCGTCGCGTAGGTCGCCGCGAGGTGGTGACCCTCGGCCTCCCCGAGCCGCTCGCACAGCAGGGAGGTCACATCGTCCTCCCACGTGCGGGCGAGGTCGAGGATCTCCTCCTCGAGGTCCACGCCGGAGACGTCTGGCATCTCACGGTCCGCGGGCACGTGCAACGAGAACCGGGCGACCGTCTCGGGGCGGTCGCCCAGGGACAGGTCGACCTCCACGTTGCGGGCACCGAAGCGTTCGCGCAGCAGCGCCTGCACGCGCTTGCGGAACGCGGCGTCGTAGCGGTCGCGGGGGACCGCGACGATCACCGAGACGTTGTGGGCCGCCTCGTCGACGCGCAGGAACACCCCGATCCCCCGCTGTTCCTCGACCTCGAACAGCCCCAACAGGGTGCGGTGCAGCTCGGGCACGTCGAGCTCGAGCAGCTCGTCCTTCGGCATCGCCTGGAAGAGCGAGACGAAGGTGCGCTCGTCGTGGGACTGCTCGACGACGTCCTCGCGCTCGAGGATCGCGTCCAGCTTGCGACGCAGGACCGGGATGTCGCTCGTGGCGACCGAGCGGGCCTTGCGGGCGAACATCCCGAGGAGTCGGAACTGGCCGGTGGTCCGTCCCGTCCCGTCGACCAGACGGATCCACACGTTGAGCATCCGCACCCGTCGGCGCACGGTGCTGAAGCGGTGGCTGCGTGCGACGGTCAGGACGCGGCCGGCCTCGTGACGCTCGCGCATGCTGGCGTCGGCGTCGTCGAGCGGGACGGGGTCGCGGTACTTCGAGTCCGTGTCGTCGGACAGGATCCCCAGCCCCGAGCCGGGTTCGACCCGGACGGCCGGGACGTCCTCGGAGCCGGTCACCTCGTAGGTGCGACAGCCGAGGAGCACGAAGTTGTCGTCGAGCAGCCACTCGAGCAGCGCCGCGACCTCGGCGGCGTCGCCCTGCGGGTCGTCGACCGTGGTGGCGTCGCGCTGGGCACCGTCGGCCTCCGCGGCGTGGGCACGCAACCGGGTCGCCACCTGTTCGACGCGTTGGCGCATCCGGGCGAAGTCGCGGGTGGCCGCGATCACGTCCTGCAGGACGGAGCGGACCGCCGCGCGGACCTCCTGCTGGCGTTCCTCCGAGAGCTGCTGTGCGACCTCGACGTGCACCAGCGACTCTCGATGCTCGGCGCCCCGCGCGGGCCCGATCGCCGCGATGCGTCCGTCGTCGTGGCGTCGGACCCCCAGGATCGGGTGGAAGCTGCGGACGACGTCGTGCCCGAGGTGCGACAGCTCCTCGGTGATCGTGGTCAGCAGGAACGGACGGTCGTCCGTCGCGACCTCGATCACCGTCCCGGGATCGCTCCAGCCGTCGATCGCGACGTCCGGATCGACCGTCCGGATCGCGACGCGGTCGGTGCCACGGTCGGCGAAGAACCGGAACGCGGCGGCGATCTCGTTGGCGAGCGCCTCCGGATCCGCCCCGGCGATCTGTGCGTCCGGGACGCGACGGAGCATGGCCCGCGCGAACTCGCGGACCGCGTCGAGCCGTTCGGGGTCGACGAGCTCGTCGAGGTGGGGCAGCAGCCGATCGGCGGCCTCGCCGGACGTCGGATCCGTCGGATCGGGCGTCGCCGCGGCCCCGTTGCCCTCGGCGTTGCTCAAGCTGTCCCCGCCTGGGTCGGCGCTGGGTCGGTCTCCCTTCCGAGCGTACTTCGACGCCCCGGGCTCGCGAGGGAACCGTCGGTCAGGTCCACGACCGCGCCACGGACCGCGTCACGCACCGCGTCACGCAACGAACGAGGCGCCCCGCGGGGCGCCTCGTCACGGAACGTGCAGCGGCTCACATCGCGGCGAGACGCTTGGCCATCTTGGACTTGTGGTTGGCCGCCTTGTTCTGGTGGATCACGCCCTTGGACGCGGCCTTGTCGAAGTGGCGTGCGGCGACGCGGTAGGCCTCCTCGGCCAGCTCCTGGTCGCCGTCGGCGACCGCCTCGCGGAAGCGCCTCTCGTAGGTCTTCAGCGTCGAGCGCACCGCCTGGTTGCGGTCGCGGCGCACCGGGTTCTGACGGTTGCGCTTGATCTGGGACTGGAGGTTGGCCATGGGGCGCTCGAAGGCTCGATGTGCTCGGGGGTCCGAACGGACGAAGGCAGCCCAGCGGGCTGCAGGCAGGAGCGTACCCACTGACCAAGAAGCGCACAACGCGCCGTGCGCACGCTCGTGGGGGCGTCCAGCCCACGAACCTGTCGGATGCGACGGGTTCGTGCA
>CAZHZQ010000089.1:0-10170 GCA_964537235.1 uncultured Actinomycetota bacterium
AGCTGTTCGGTCCGGGTGATGCCGCTCGCGTCGAAGATCACGCCGGCGTACGGACCCGACGGCTGATCGGGCACGTCGGTGACGACCTCCGCGCCGACCGATCCCAACAGCTTGAGGGTGGGCTCGAGCAGTTCCCCGTCGTCGGTGCCGGCGACGACGGCCGGACCGTGCAGGACGGGATCGCCGGGCTCGTACCGGCGCAGCGGCACCGGTCGGGGCAGCCCGAGCGTCGTGGCGAGCTGCTGCCCGATCGGGGAGTTGACGACCTGCTGGTACCGGTCCGACACGTTGCGCTCCTACCTCTCGAGGATGGCCACGAGGCCGTTGCCCCCGGCCGCACAGATGGAGATGAGTGCGCGTCCCGAGCCCCGTTCGGCGAGCTCCTTGGCGGCCGTGGCGACGATGCGGGCTCCGGTCGCGGCGAACGGGTGACCGGTCGCCAGCGACGAGCCGTTGACGTTCAGTCGGTCGCGGTCGATCGCACCGAGCGGCCCGTCGAGTCCCAGGCGCTCCTTGCCGTAGGCCGGGTCCTCCCAGGCCTTCAACGTGGCGATGACGGTCGAGGCGAACGCCTCGTGGATCTCGTAGATGTCGAACTCGTCGAGACCCAGCCCCGCGCGGTCGAGCAGGCGCGGCACCGCGTAGACGGGCGCCATCAGCAGTCCCTCGTCCCCGTGGACGTAGTCGACGGCGGCCGACTCGGCGTGCGTCACGTGCGCCAGGACGGGCAGGCCGTGTTCCTCCGCCCACTCGTCGGTGGCGAGCAGCACGGTCGCGGCACCGTCCGTGAGGGGGGTCGAGTTGCCCGGGGTCATCGTGGCGTCGGGGCCCTCGCCGAACACGGTCGGCAGCTGTGCCATGGACTCCACGTCGGTCTCGGGGCGCATGTTGCCGTCGCGCTGCAGCCCCAGGTAGGGGGTCACGAGGTCGTCGAAGAACCTGCGGTCGTAGGCGGCGGCGAGGTTGCGGTGGCTGGCGACGGCGAGCTCGTCCTGCTCCTCACGACCGACCTCCCACTCCCGGGCGGTGATCGCGGCGTGTTCGCCCATCGACAGGCCGGTCCGCGGCTCCTCGTTGCGCGGGATCTCCGGGACGATCTGGCTGGGGCGCAGGCGACCGAGCAGCTTGACGTACTCGGTGGGGTCGCCGGCAGTTCGGGCGTCCATCAGGATCCGTCGCAGGTCGTCGTTGAGCGCGAGCGGGGCGTCGCTGACGGTGTCCGCTCCGGCCGCGATGCCGACGTCGATCTGCCCGACCGCGATCTTGTAGGCGATCGACAGGGTGGCTTCGAGGCTGGTGTCGCACGCCTTCTGCAGGTCGTGGGCGGGCGTCTCGGGCGACAGACGACTGCCCAGCACGCACTCGCGCGTGAGGTTCCAGTCGCGGGAGTGCTTGAGGACGGCACCGCCGACGACCTCGCCGACCTTCTGGTCCTGCAGGCCGAAACGGGCGACCAGCCCGTCCAACGCCGTGGTGAGCATGTCCTGGTTGCTCGCCGACTGGTACTCACGGTTCGCACGGGCGAACGGGATGCGGTTGCCGCCGATGACGGCCGCGGGGCGGGTCTCCATGGGGTCCTCCGACGACGTGGACGACGTAGCTGCTGCTGGACACTCCAGTGTGCCGGACGCTCCAGTGTTCCCGGCCGCATCGGAGGACCCGGCCGGTCATCACGTCCGACCGTCCACTTCGCGCCCCCTGGGCGTTGGGCGCACGTTTCCATCTCACCGCCCGTTACGTCCAGGGGGTCCCGCGCGTTGCTACCAACGGACGCCGGTCAGCCCCAACGTTCCGACCGCTGACGACGCCCCGACCGCCTCCCGCTGTTCGCAACATGAAGGTCACCGTGAACGCCCGCCTCGACGACCACCTCGATATCGGCTCCCGGCACATCCGGGAGGTCGAACCGCTTGATCTGGAACCGGAACTGGCCATGGGCACCTGGTCCTGCGCCCGGTGCCGCGTCCAGCATCCCGTCGAGGACAGTCAGGCCGTGTACTTCGACTCCAAGGGGCAGCGTCTGCTCTTCGTGGTGTGCCAGCGGTGCGCCGAGCTCTACCGGGTCCCGGCGCCGGTCCTTCTGGATCTGACCAAGCTCCCCCCGCCGGACCATGCCGACCAACGGATCCGGTCGGTGACCGCCCACGCCTGGTTCGTGAGCAACGCCCGGGCCCGCCCCCCGAAGGAGGTACTGCGCCTGCGGGACGCCGACGTCCGCGAGCTGGCGAAGCGCAGCCGCGAGACGCCCGAGATCCTCGTCCGGCGCCTCGCCGACCGGGGGCTGTTGGCCACCGCGTGACGCCACCGGTGAGAACCGTCTCCGGCGAGCTTTACGCTGAGCACCTTTTGACGGTCCTCACAGGTGAGAACCGTTCTGACGGTTCTCACGGTCGGCGGTCGACCTCCCGCGCCGCCTCGTCGACACTGTGCACACGACGGAGGAGGTGCGCGATGGACGGGCAGATCGACCCGCGACTGCTGCTGGCGGTCAAGCTCGTGACCGGCGTCGCGACACCTGCCGAGCTCGAACGCTTCCGCGACGAGCAGGCCGCCGCCCCCGAGTGACCGCCCCGCCCTGCTGCCGGGCCGCGCAGGCCGCCTACTTCTTGGCGCCCTCGAAGTAGGGGTCCTCCCCGGCCTCGTGGTCGGTGACGTCCTCGACCCGGTTGATCTCCGGCACGGCATCGGTGATCGCGACCTCGATCCCCTGGCTGAGGGTGACCTTCGCGAGGCCGCAGCCCTGGCAGCCGCCCATCATCCGGACGAACGCCGTGTCGTCCTCGATCCGCGCCAGCTCCGCGCGACCGCCGTGCGCGGCGATCGAGGGGTTGACGACGGCATCCAGCACCTGGCTGACGCGTTGGGCGACGGGTCCGGACAGGTCGGCGCCCTGGGACTGGGCGATCTGCGGGCTGGCCGGCTCGTTCGGGTTGGACACCACCACGGCCCCGTAGGCGGGATCCCCCTCGAGGGTGATCGTGGCGCCCTGCAGGTCCTCGGACGCACTCTCGGGGAACACGACCGGGACGTCGTCGTGGTGCTGCACGACGTGTTCGTCGTCGGCCTCCGTCACCGGGGCGATGCGCAGCTCGTGGGTGAACTGTCCACCCTTGATGCCGGTGATGGAGAGCCACAGCGCCTGCGAGGACGGATCGTCGCTCTGCTCGAAGATGCGGCGCACCTTGTCGCGGGCGTTGGGTGTCATCTGAACGATCGGTTCATCGGTCATCGCGGACCAGCCTCTCGAGGCGTCGACGGTGTAGCGGACGCACCTTGTACCGTACAGGCGTGTCCCGCATCCTCCTCATCCTGCCCTCTTCGACCTACCGGGCCTCCGATTTCCTCGACGCGGCGGAGACCCTGGATGCCGAGGTCGTCGTCGGCTGCGACGAGCGGCAGACCATGAGCGACACGATGGGCGAACGCGCCCTCGAGCTCGATCTCGAGGACCCGGAGCTGGCGGCCGAGCAGATCGTGGCGCACGCGGACCGGGTGGCTCTCGACGCGATCGTGGCGGTCGACGACCGGGGCGTGCTCCCCGCCGCGCTCGCCTCCGAACGGTTGGGGCTCGCCCACAACCCGCCGGGAGCGGTGGCGACCACGCGGGACAAGGCCCGGCTGCGGCAGGCACTGGCCGGACACGTGCCCCAACCCGCGCACCGGGCCGCGCACGTCGGCGACGACGTCGCGGAACTGGCCTTCCAGGTCGGGTTCCCCTGCGTGATCAAACCGGTGTCCCTGTCGGCCAGCCGCGGGGTGATCCGCGTCGATGATCGGGAGGAGGCCGCGGCCGCCGCGGAGCGCATCCGCCACATCCTGACCTGCTCGGACGCCGACCCCGACGGTCCCCTGCTGGTCGAGGCGTACGTACCCGGCCGCGAGGTGGCGGTCGAGGGGCTCGTCCGAGACGGGACGCTCGAGGTGCTGGCGGTCTTCGACAAGCCCGATCCGCTGGAGGGTCCCTACTTCGAGGAGACGTTGTACGTCACCCCGTCACGGGAGTCCGACCAGGTGCTGGAACGGATCCACGAGGTCACTGCGGACGCGGTCGCCGCGGTGGGACTGCGCGAGGGCCCCGTCCACGCCGAGGCCCGGATCCGCCCCGACGGCCCGGATGGGGGCGAGGTGGTGTTCCTCGAGCTCGCGGCGCGGTCGATCGGCGGGCTGTGCTCCCGTGCGCTGCGGTTCGGTCTGGGCGTCAGTCTGGAGGAGCTGCTGCTGCGCCACGCGCTGGGGCGCCCGCTGGAGGGGCTGCAGCGCGAACCTGCGGCGTCGGGCGTGATGATGCTGCCGATCCCGCGCGCCGGGACACTGCGGAGCGTCGACGGCAGGGACGCGGCCCGCGCCGTGGACGGGATCGTCGGCCTGCGCATCACGATCGCCGACGGCACCGAGGTCGAGCCGCTGCCCGACGGCGACCGTTACCTCGGCTTCCTGTTCGCCCGCAGCGAGACGCCGGCCGATGTCGAACGGTCGCTGCGGGAGGCGGCCTCCACC
Organism: uncultured Actinomycetota bacterium; assembly: GCA_964537235.1. Lineage (GTDB taxonomy): Bacteria > Actinomycetota > Nitriliruptoria > Nitriliruptorales > JAHWKO01 > CAZHZQ01. The sequence goes on from CAZHZQ010000089.1 coordinate 4,498, forward strand.
CTGGACGCGCGGATCGAACCGGCGTCGTGAGCGACACGGCACGGCAGCGCGCATCCCCGCGGCGGCTCGTCGAGACCGCCCACGGCACGCGTCCCGACGCCTTCGGGGCGGTCGAGTGGGGCCTGCTCTCCGGCATCGCCCTGATCTGGGGCTCGTCGTTCCTGTGGATGGAGATCGGGCTGGAGGCGTTCTCGCCGGCCGTGATCACCCTGGCGCGCATCGGACTCGGCGCGTTGTCGCTGGCGGTCGTGCCCAGGGCCCGCAAGCCGATCCCCCGCGAGGACTGGCCGCGCGTCGCGATCCTCGGCGTGGTGTGGATGGCGGTGCCCCTGATGCTGTTCCCGATCGCGCAGCAGTGGGTCAGCTCCGCGGTGGCGGGGATGATCAACGGGGCGATGCCGCTGTTCACGGCGCTGGTGTCGATCGTGCTCCTGCGGACGCTCCCCCGGTCGCAGCAGCTCGCCGGGCTCGTGGTGGGGTTCCTCGGGGTCGTGGCGATCACGCTCCCGACCGCCCGCGGGCTCGACGCATCAGCCCTGGGGGCCGGACTCCTGGTGCTCGCCGTGATCTGCTACGGAGTCGCGGCCAACCTCGCGGTACCTCTCCAGCAGCGCCACGGCAGCCTGCCGGTGCTGATGCGGGCGCAGCTCGTCGCGGTCGTGCTGGTCGCCCCGTTCGGCCTGGCGGGTCTGCGGTCCTCGACGTTCGAATGGGGTCCGGCCCTGGCGATGGTGCCGCTCGGGATCCTGTCGACCGGACTGGCGTTCGTCGCCATGACCAACCTCGTCGGCCGGGCCGGGGCGTCACGCGGCTCGGTCGCGATCTACTTCGTGCCCGTCGTGGCGATCGTGCTCGGGATCACGGTCCGGGGCGAGTCGGTCCACGCGCTCGCGATCGCCGGGACCGCGCTGGTGCTCGTCGGGGCGTGGCTGACCTCGCGGCGCGAGCTCCGGGCGGACGCGGCCGCGTCCACGCGTGCAACGTGACACTTCCCCGCGGACGCGAGGGGAACCGTCCACCCAGCCGGTAGGGCGCCCCGGGTCCATGGCTACAGTGGGGACGAAGGGTGATCGAACCCGACGCAGCCACGGAAGACGAGGAGCACGCGTATGAGCACCGTCTCGGTCGACGATCAGGACATCGACACGACGTTCCGGTCCGGGGGCACCGCTCCGACCGCGCAGGACGCCGACACCCAGGACGCCGACGGCACCGACGGCGACGCAGCGGACGTGGCGGACGGCGACGCCACCGACGGCGACGCGCTCGACGCCACCGACGGCGACGCCGCGGACGGTGCCGACGCCGACGGCGAGGACGCCTGACGCGCGCATGACCCGCCTCCCCCCACCGGTGGGGCCAGCTCTCGAACGGTGCGTCGGCGACGCCGAGGCGTTCCTCCGTGACACCTGGGCCCACCGCCCCCACCTCCACCGGACGGACTCCGACGCCTTCGACGACCTGCTGTCGATCGACGACGTCGACCGTCTCCTGACCACCACGTCGCCCCGCGCGCCCGCGTTCCGGCTGGTCCGCGACGGCTCCAGCCTGCCCCGCAGCAGCTACACGCGTTCCGGAACCCTCGGTGGGCAACGGCTGCACGACCTGCCCGACGTCGGACGCGTCCTCCACCACGTCGACGGCGGCGCGACGCTCGTCCTCCAGGCGCTGCACCGCTACCACGAACCGCTGACCAGGTTCTGCCGCGACCTCGAGCTGCAGCTCACCCAACCGGCGCAGGCCAACGCCTACCTCACACCGCCCGGTTCGGCGGGGCTGGACGTGCACCACGACACCCACGACGTGTTCGTGCTGCAGACCTACGGCCGCAAGCACTGGGTCGTCCACGAGCCCGCCGTCGAGGACCCGCTGTCGTCGCAGCGGTGGTCCTCCGACGAGCACGAGCCGGGACCGCTGTTGCTGGACACGCACCTCGACCCGGGCGACGCGCTCTACGTCCCGCGGGGAACGCCGCACGCCGCGGAGGCCCTGGACGAACCGAGCCTGCACATCACGATCGGGATCCGCAGCGCGACGTGGCACGACGTGCTGCGCGACGTGGTGTCCCTGGCCGAGGACGAGGTCACCTTCCGTGAGGCTCTGCCGGTCGGGTACGTCGACGACCCCGAGGGCTTCGCCGAGGAGGTCGCCCGTCGGCTCAAGGACGCGGCGTCGTGGATCGGTTCGCTGGACCCCGAGGAGCTGGCCCGCCGGGCCGCCGACCGGTTCCGCAGCGGTCGCACGCCGATCCTCGACGGACAGCTCCGGCAGCTGCTCGAGCTGGACCGGATCGATCCCGACACGACCGTCGAGCGCCTCCCCGGAACGGTCGCCGACCTCGAGGTCGACGACCAGCGCGCGGTGCTGCAGCTGGCGGACCGGGAGGTCTCCTTCCCCGTCGAGCTCGCCCCCACGCTGCGCGACGTGCTGCGCGCCGACCGGTTCCGCCCGTCGGACCTCGAAGGCCTTGATCCCGACAGCCGTCTGGTCCTCGTACGCCGCCTGGTCCGCGAGGGGCTGCTGACCGTCCGACCCGACGCATGACCGGACGGTTCAGCTGCACGCGGGCTTCGATCGCCCGCGAGGAACCCCTGTACGCGACGGCGTCCACGGTCGCCCGGTGGATCGTCGTGGAACAGCCGGGGCCGTGGGGGCGCGACGCCCTGCTCGAGAGCCGACTGCCCGACGAGGTCGGGATCCGACTCAAGGAACGGGCGCGGCAGCTCGCCGCGCGGGTGATCCTGGTCCGTCGTCACGGGGGGCGCGACGAGGATCCCGCGACCCGCACCTGCTACGTGTCCCACACCGGCCCGGCCGTCGTGTGGATGGAGTCGTTCACGCTCGACCGTCCGGCACAGCTCCTGGACCTCGACCTGGCGCCGCTGCGTGACGGCGGTCGCGTCGGCGGTGATCCCGTCGACCATCCGATCTACCTGACCTGCACGAACGGATCGCACGACGTGTGCTGCGCCGAGTTCGGCCGGCCGGCCGCAGCCGCGATGGACGGCGTGCGACCCGGTCGTGCCTGGGAGTGCTCCCACATCGGCGGCGACCGGTTCGCGGGCAACCTGGTGGTCCTCCCACACGGGCTGTACTTCGGACGCGTCGGCCCCGACGACGCCGAACGCATCGCCGAGCGCTACGAGGGCGGACGGTTGGATCTGGCCCACTACCGGGGACGGTCGTGCTACCCGTTCCTCGTCCAGGCCGCCGAGCACTTCCTCCGCCGCGAGCACGGCTACGACGGCGTGGACGACCTGCTGGCCGTGTCGGTCGAGCAGCTCGACGACGTCACACACCAGGTGGGGATCCGCCATCGGGACGGTGACCGTTTCGAGATCACGCTGACGGTGCGACCGGATCCCGAGGGCCACATCCTCACGTGCCGGTCGGACGGCCCCGCCTGTCCCCCGCGCTACGAGGTCCGGCAGATCGAGCGCTCCCAGGCAGCAGGCACCAGCGGCACCGGCAGACCGCCGCGATCACCCTGGTGATCTACCTGACCATGGGGATCGGCCGACGCCCGATGTAGCCCGTCTCGATCGGGTGGTACGTGGTGACGGTGTCCTCACCCTCCCGCCAGCACAGCAGCACGGTCTCGCCGTCGATCTCCGCGGGGAAGTCCAGCAGCGCGGGCGCCACACCCTTGACCTGGATGCCGCGCTCGCGGAACCAGCCGAGCGCCTCGTCGATCCGCGCCTCCAGAGCCTTCGCCTCGGGAACGCCCCCGTGCTCCTCGGCGGGCTGACCGGTGTTGACGGCCCGGGCGATGCCGTGCAGCTCGCGCGTCATGTCGATCACCTCCGACATGCGCTCGCGCGCTTCGGGCAGGAGGTCGTTGGCCTCCTCGGCGGTGTACAGGTGCTCGGAGTCATCCATGCCACGAGTATGGCGGCCCGACCGCGACCCGTCGCCCGTGCGGGCGTCCTACCAGGGTCGGAGTCACCGGTTGGGCCCACAGGCTGATGGCAGACGACCGCCCCTCTCGTAGCGTCGAGCCGGTCGACGAGGGGATCGCCATGGGATGGCAACGTGACGCACGCCTGGCGGTCGCGACCGGAGCGATCGGGGTGATCGTGCTGGCGGTGGCCGGCATCACCGTCCTCGCCCGAGGGCAGACCGCCGTGACGGTCGACGATGCGGTGTCCGCGTTCCGGGCGGACCGCACCGCGAGCCCGTCACCCTCGCCGTCCAGCGAACCGCCGCCAACCCCCGGGGCGGAGGCGGCGGCGACGGAGGATCCGGGCTCGCCGCAGCCCGCCGTCGGCGACGAGGAGGCCGCACGGACCAGCGACCCGCAGGGCGACGCGCAACCAGCGCTCGCACCGGAGGGATCCAGCGTCGAGCCGGACCGACCCGAGCCGCGACCGGCGGCCAGCGAGCCCTCAGAGGGGACGACGGAACGGCATCTCGCGATCCCGGAGGAGGGGGTGTACACGTACGCCACCGACGGCGGCGAGTCCGTGGACACGCTGGGGGGAGCCCGCCACGACTACCCCGACGAGACCACGATCACCGTGCGGCACACCGGATGTGGCTACACGGCACGGTGGGAGCCGCTGCGGGAGCGGTGGGAGGAGTTCGACATCTGCCGCGATCACGATCGGGCGTGGATGCGCACGATCACCGTGTACCACGAGTTCTTCGGCCACGGCATGCGCCACGACTACGCGTGCGGGGAGGCGGCGACGATCGCCGAGGCGTCCTCGCAGGCGGGTCAGAGCTGGACGTGGGAGTGCCACAGCGACCACGGATCGATGACCACGGTCGTCGAGATCGTCGGCTTCGCAACACGGGACGTGGGCGGCCAGCCGGTCGAGGCGGTCCACGTGCGGCAACGCAGCACGATGGACGGCGACGTCCGAGGCACCCGCGAGGCCGACGTCTGGTACGACCGGTGGTCGGGGCTGGAGCTGGAGGGCACGTACGACACCGACTCCACGGTCGACACGCCCATGGGCCCGAGCCGGTACGTCGAGCACGTCAGCCGGACCCTGACCGACCTGGACCCCCGTCACTGACCGAACAGGGACGGCGGTTACGCTGGCGGCGATGCGTGTCCTCCTCGTCTCCACCTACGAGCTCGGCCACCAGCCGCTGCACGTCGCCTCGCCCGCGGCGGCGTTGCGACAGGCCGGCCACGACGTGCGCTGCGTGGACACGTCGGTGCAGCCCTGGGACGAGGAACTGGAGGGATGGGCCGACGCGATCGGCTTCTCCGTGCCGATGCACACGGCGATGCGGTTGGCGATGTCCCGCGCGCAGCACGTGAAGGAACGCCGACCGGACCTGCCCGTCTGCTTCTACGGGCTGTACGCCCCGGTCAGCCGCGACCTGACCGTGGGACGCCTGGCGGACCGGATCATCGCCGGCGAGTACGAGCACGCGCTGGTCGCGTGGAGCGACCGTCTGGCGTCCGGCGGGCCGGCTGCCGGTGGTCCCGAGGTGCTGCTCGACCGGGGCGCCGCGAGCCTGCCGGACCGTGAGCTGCTCCCGCCCCTCGAGCGGTACGCGCACCTGCGGGTCGACGGCCAGGAGCGCCTCGTCGGCTACGTCGAAGCCACCCACGGCTGCCTGCTGGAGTGCCGCCACTGCCCCGTCCCCACCGTGTACGGGGGGCGGTTCCGTGCGGTCGACCGCGACCTGGTCCTCGACGACATCGAGCAGCTCGTC
>CAZHZQ010000090.1:0-1360 GCA_964537235.1 uncultured Actinomycetota bacterium
TGTGCCACTCGATGTCGGGGCGCAGCTCGAAGATGCGCTTGCCGCCGGTCTTGCGGAGGTCGTCGTGGTCCGCCATGACCGCGTCCACCGCGGACTCGACGTCGGCAACGTCCGCGTCGTCGACCTGACGGAAGTGCACCGCGATCGCGAACCGTTTGCGTTCGATGCGAGCGCCCTCGATGTCGTCGAGCCGGGGCGCGAGGTCCTCCTCGGCGGCGTCGAGTGACGGGAGGAACTCCCGCCCCTTCTGGATGCTGTCGCCCTCCGGGGTGAAGATGTCGAACCCGTGGCTGCCGGCGTAGTGGATGCCGGGGATGTCGACCATCCCACGGACGTCGTCGAGATCGCGGCCGCTGACCACCGCGACGGTGCACCGCTCCGCGAGCCGGACGATCGCCGCCCGTGCCTCCGGTGAGAGGGTCGCGTCGTCGGGATCCTCGACGATCGGCGTCAGCGTCCCGTCGTAGTCGAGGAAGACCGCCGGCTCGTGGCCCTCCAGCCGTCCGCGGATCTCCTCGTCCCGATCGACCGCATCCGGCAGTTCCGCGATCGTGCGCCCCTCAGGCAACGTCGACCTCCTCCAGATCCTCGACCACCACGTCCGCACCGTGGTCCAGCAGTTCCTCGCGCTGCTGCCCGCGGTTCACACCGATCACCAGACCGAACCCGCCCAGGCGGCCGGCGTCGCACCCGGCCTGCGCGTCCTCCACGACGACGGACCGTTCCGGTGCGACGTTCAGGCGTTGTGCGGCTTCGAGGAACACGGCGGGGTCGGGCTTGCCCGGCAGACCGAGTTCGGCCGCGACCTGGCCGTCGACCCTGGCATCGAACAGGTCGAGCACACCCGCCGACTCGAGGACCGCCTTCGCGTTGCGGCTCGCGGAGATGACCCCCGTGGCGATGCCGCGGTCACGCAGTTCGTGGATGACCTCCACCGTCGACGGGTAAGCCTCGACCCGGTTGTCGTCCAGCCAGCTCAGGAAGGCGTCGTTCTTGCGGTTGCCGATGCCGCAGACGGTCTCCTGCTCCGGGGGATCGTCCGGATCGCCTTCGGGCAGTTCGACGCCCCGGGACTCGAGGAAGCTCCGGACGCCGTCGTACCGGGGCTTCCCGTCGACGTAGGCCAGGTAATCCTGCTCGGTGAACTCCTCGAACACCCCCTTGCCCCGGCCGGCACGGAGCTGCAGGTACGCGTCGAAGATGCGTTTCCAGGCGGCGGAGTGCGCCGATGCCGTATCGGTCACGACGCCGTCGACGTCGAAGATGACCGCGTCGTACCGTTCCCTGTCGATCGTCACTCGGTCCACCGGACCCTCCTTCCCCGGTCGAGGCTAGGTGTTGCGGGGTGGGCGTTCGAGCC
>CAZHZQ010000090.1:1460-5809 GCA_964537235.1 uncultured Actinomycetota bacterium
GCGTCCGCTGCCGTCGTGGTGGATCGTCCATCCACCGTCGTGCACGCGGTGGTGGTGGAAGCTGCACACGAGCACGAGGTTGTCGGCCCGTGTGGGGCCGCCGTCGGCCCAATGGACGATGTGGTGGGCGTGCAGGTTTCGTGAGGCCTCGCATCCGGGGAACCGACAGGTGCGGTCGCGGGCCAGCAGCAGACGGCGCAGACGCGGCGGCACCCGGCGGGTGCGGCCGCTGACCGCACACTCCCGACCGTCCTCGTCGTGGCCGATCACCGCGAGACCGGCCATGCACGCCAGCCGCCGGACCGCCCGCGCCGTCATCGACGCCATCCTGGTGCCCGAGGAACCGCGCACCGCGACGGTGCGGTCGTCCTCCGGGCCGGGGTCGGTCAGATCGGCCGCGTCAGCGTGGAGCACGAGCGTGTGTCGGTCCGCGCCCGACGCGTCGTCCGGTTCGGTGTCGCGGCGTGCCCGGACCGCCTCGACGAACGCGTCAGCCCGCAGCGCGGGCAATGGCTCGACACCGGACGCTTCCGCGGAAGCACGATCACGCCGAGCCTCGGCCGCGAGCTCATGAGCCCCCGCGTCGATGTCCTCGCCGATCTCCATGCCCTCCACCAGGGGTAGCTGCATCCGGAAGACCACGCTGGCGCCGTCCTCGCTGATGGTCCAGGACAGCGACCGCTGCGCGTGCGGGTCCGCAGCATGCTCCCGCGCCCGGCGGTTGCGTCGCATGCCCGACACGATCCGCTCCAGCTGCGCCCCGCTGGCGGCCTCGGCGTACGCCAGCAGCTCGCCCTCCAGCTCAGGGCGGTTCAGCCGGGTGATCGCCCGCACCTTGCTGTAGGACAGCTCCCCGCGCGAGAACCGGGCGCACACCTCCGGGAACTCCCGCAGCCGCAGGGCCACCCGCACGTGCTCACGGGCCGTCGACGGGGCCATCGACACCGCCCACGACAGCCACTCCGCGGGGCTGCGGGCGTCCTGATCGGCCCACACGCCGCGTCGCACCAGCTCGGCGAGCAGCAGCAGCCACCGGCAGGTCGCCGCAGCGACCTCCGCCGCCTGCCGCCGCAACGCCCGCTCCAACGCCGCATCGTCCAGGCCGGCGAACGCTGAATCGCGCTCGGCGACCATGGCCGCCTCCACCTCCTGCGCGAACGTCAACTCCCCGGATCCGGTCGTCTTCACGGTCATCCCCACGGTCATCCCCTCTGCCATCCTCTGCTGCGGTACTCCGACGACCCTAAACGGAGGGTGTGACATCCACGTCGAGGGGCATCGCTGACAGGCCCAGGAACGGCGCCCCGTCAGTCTCCGCGTAGCTCGACGACGTAGGCCATCAGGTCCGTCCCGTGGCGGTGTGGCAACGCCCCGCGAGCGGCCTGCACCTCGGAGAACGCGTCGGTCTCGTCCGCCTCGACCGGCCCGTACACGAGGTAGGGGACGGGATCGTCGGTGTGGGCGGCACGGACGCAGGAGGTCGCGTGGTCGGCGGTGACCAGCAGCACCGCGTCCTCCAACGCGGGCCCGAGGTGACCGAAGAACGCGTCGTCGATCACCTCGATGATGTCCTGCTTCGCCCCGTGGTCGCCGTCGTGTGCAGGGATGTCCGGGCCCTTCAGGTGGAGGTACAGCACGCCGAACTCGCCGGCGACCTCTGCGGCCTCCTCGGCCCACGCCCGGTACTGCTCCGCAGCGGAGCCGTTCCGCTGTGCCGCCGGGATCTCCTCCATCCCGACGAGCTGCGAGATACCGGCCTCGACCGGCATCTCGACGAAGCAGCCGAAGCGCGCCCCGAAACGTTCTCCCAGCGGTCGCAACTGCGCCGGCAGACGGGTCCCTGCGTCCCGCGACAGGATGGCGTTCGCGGCGAGCCGACCGTCCTCCCGTCGCTGTCGGTTCAGGTCACTGGCGTCGAGCACCTCGTGCGCGCGTCGGGTGAACAGATTGGTGAGTTCGGCCGCCCGCCGTGCCGCATCGTCGTCCTCCTCGCCCTCGACGGGACGCGCCTCGTCGACGCGCATCTCGAACTCCTCCAACGCATGTCCGATCGATCCCTCGCGCCGGTACGCCGGGTCGGTGTTGGTCACGGGGCGCAGGGACCCGCCGTCGGGGCGGATCACCAGCACGCCCCGGTGCCCGACGGTGGCGCGGAACTCGAAGGTGGCGTCCGGCAGTTCCACCTCGCTCTCGACGAGGTCCGCGAAGGCGTCGGCCTCGTCGCCCTCGAGGTCGCGCCCCACCCGGCGATCCGTCAGTTCGGGCCACTCCCCGACCGTGGCGAAGTTGCACCGCCAGGCGAGATCCCCTTCCTGCAGGTCCAGGCCCGCCCCGACGGCCTCCACCGGCCCCCGACCCGGGTGGTCCACGGCCGGGTCGTAGCCCAGCAGGGCCATCACGGCGACGTCGGATTCCGGCGCGATCCCCTCGCCGACGACGGTGACGAGCCCCTGCGCACCCTCCCGGGCGAGGGCGTCGAGGTTCGGGGTGCGTGCCGCGGCGAGCGGCGTCCGGTCATCCAGCTCGGGGATCGGATCGTCTGCCAGACCGTCGAGTACGACGAACAGGACCGTCTTCGCCACGTTGGGTTCCTCTCCTGGGGGGCGCGCCCCATCGTGGCATCTCCTCGGGGCTGTTCGCTGCCCGCACGTGCCCGTCCGGGCAGCGGAGGTCACGGGAGTCTCGGACCTCGCTAACGTCAGGACGGGGCGTACGACCGTCCAGAGGAGGGCGACATGGCCACCGACGAACCGGTGCTGGACGAACAGGGCTTGGAGGTCCTCTCCGCCGAGACCTGCTGGGAGCTGCTCGAGGAGGAGCCGATCGGTCGCATCGTCTTCGTGGCCGAGGGACAGCCGATGGCGCTGCCCGTGACGTTCGCGGTGGAGGACGGCGACATCGTCTTCAGCACCGCCGAGGGTTCCAAGCTGGACGTCGCGCAGCGCAAACCGGGCGCCAAGGTGGCCTTCGAGGTCGACGACTACGACCGTGACACGCGTCGAGGCTGGAGCGTCCTGGCGAAGGGCACGCTGCACCCGGTGCTGGAGAAGGTGGAAGCCGGCCGCCTCCACCGCGAGGGGCCCGAAGCATGGGCCGACGCCGTCGACCGCCCGCAGTGGCTGCGGGTCGAGGTCGACGAGATCAGTGGCCGACGCGTCCTACATCGGGCAGACGACTGACACCGACCGTCGCTGGTCGGCGGCCGACGTCGACCCAGCCGACCCTGCCAGGGGACGGGACGGTCGGTGAACGGATCGCTGACGCTCGGAAGATGCAGAGCCGCCGCTGCGTTGTACACGGTGACGGTGGCCGGACCACCGTCATCCTCTGCACCGCACCACGAAGACGCCACGAGGAGGCACCTCACAACCGTGACGACCACCAAGAAGCACCGCACACGGCCGGACAACCGCCCGGTGTTCCGGACGTTGACGGACGATCCGGTCCGCGACTACCTGAACCAGGCCGGCAACGTGGCCCTGCTCGACCGTGAGGAGGAGCAGGACCTCGCCAAGCGTTACCAGGCCGGCGTGGCCGCCGACCGGATGCTGCAGGCCGACGATGCCGATCGGCTGACGTCCGAACGGCGTGCGCGCCTGCTGCGCATCCGCCGGCTGGGGCAGGACGCCAAGCGCCGCATGGTCGAGGCGAACCTCCGGCTGGTCGTCAACCAGGCGCAGAAGTTCACGGGCCACGACCTGGACTTCATCGAACTGATCCAGGAGGGCAACACGGGCCTGGTCCGCGCCGTCGAGAAGTTCGACCACACGAAGGGCTACAAGTTCTCCACCTACGCCGTCTGGTGGATCCGACAGCGGCTGCAGCGCGGCGTCGCGAAGCGATCCCGGACGATCCGGGTTCCCGCGTCCTACTACGAGCAGGCCGCCCAGGCCCGTCACGCCGAGGAGAAGCTGCTCGTCGAGCTCGGCCGCGATCCCTCCGACGAGGAGATCGCCGAGGAAGCCGGCCTCTCGGTCGAACGGCTCCACACGGTTCGCGACGGGCTGGACCGCACGACCTCGCTCGATCTGCCGGTCGGCGAGGACGGCGACGCCAGCCTCGGGGACCTGCTGCCCGACGAGGAGATGACGGATCCCGAGACCGAGGCCACCGAGGAGGACCTGCGGCGCCGCGTGCGCGAGGCCCTCGAGAGCCTCGACGAACACGAGCAGACCATCGTCCGCATGCGCTTCGGTCTCGACGGCGGGGAGCCGCGGACCTTCGTGGACATCGCCGACGAGCTCGGTTTCAGCCGGGAGCACACCCGCCTGACGCACCACGACGCGGTCGAGAAGCTGCGTGAGCAGCGGGGCGAGGAGCTGTCGGGTCTGCTCGAGGCCGCTGCCTGA
>CAZHZQ010000090.1:5909-9518 GCA_964537235.1 uncultured Actinomycetota bacterium
CACGAACCTGTCGCCCCCGACAGGTTCGTGCAGGTCACGGCGGCGCACGACGGGCGAGCCTCTGGGTTATCCACAGCGCAGCGACGGTTCGACCTGACCGCTCGCCGGACCTGGGGGATGCTGGCCGCATGGCCCCGAACCCACGTCTTCTCTCGCGCCTCGCGGCTCAGCACGTCGTGGTCAGACCGGCCCAGGCGATCGCCGACGGCCACACAGAGGACGAGTTCTACGGCATGGTCCGCCGCGGCAGGTTCCACCGCGTGCACTACGGCGTGTACGCGAACGCCGGCTCGCGAGGCACACCCGAGCAGCGCGCCATGGCTGCGGCTCTCCGTTGCTGGCCGGAAGCGAGCATCAGCGGTCGGTTCGTGCTGGGGTTGTTCGGCATCGAAGGGTTCACCCGCTTCGACCCGTTCGTGATCCTCGTACGCCCCGAGCGACGTATCAGCAACGTCGACTTCCCCGTTCTACCCGACCGAGCCTTCGATCAGGATCGAGCGACGATGGACGGACTTCCCATCGTGACGATGGGGCGGGCACTGTTCGACGCGGCGGCTGACCTCGACGACCGGGAGATCCTCACGACGATCGACAGCGGCAAGTGGCGACGACTCCTGAACGACCAACGCCTCGACGAACTGTTGCAGCGATGCGCGTGGCACCCACAGACCGAACGCATCGGCGGCCTCGTGGAGGCTGGCTTGACCGAACAGGAGAGCCACGGCGAACGCCACCTCGCCCGGCTCTTCGACGGGTACGAGCCACAGCCCGAGTACCAGGTCTGGATCACGCCCTCGATCCGCGTGGATGGGCTGTGGCGCGACGCCTGGATGGTCCTCGAGTACCTCGGCGAGAAGGACCACGGGGCGAACTGGCGCCACGAGGAGGACGCCGCGCGCGACGCCGAGATCCGCCGCCACGGCTACCACGTCGAGTACGTCACCAAGGACGATCTTGCCGCCCCGGAAGCGACACGGGCGCGACTACTCGCCGTCCGGCGCGCCCTGCTCGCACGCCAGCACCTCACCTGACGTCACGAACCCGTCGCCCGCGACAGGTTCGTGCACTCCGACGGTCAGGCGGAGGTGAGCGCGACCATGGGGAGGCGCCAACGGTCCCTCGAAGGATGCCCGAAGGTCCCGGACATCAGGGCCGGTCTCCCCTGGGTGCGGAACACGCAACCGCCGACCATCCGTATCGAACGCGTCACCCCGGACCGCGCGAGAGGATCGCAACGTGACCGAACGGCCCCCCGGGTGACCCGTCATCGTGAAGTGACCGAAGGGAGCGCCCCATGTCCACCGACACCTTCCCAACCGATCACGGCGGGCTGGAGGTCCTCACCTACCAGGAGTGCATGCGGCTGCTGGACAGCGAGCCCGTCGGCCGGTTCGCCTCCATCGGATCCGGTGAGCCGATCGTCCTGCCGGTCAACCACCGCGTGTCGGGACGCAGCATCGTGTTCCGCACGACCTTCGGCGGCAAGCTCGACACGGCCGTGCGGGAGGAGGCCGCATCGTTCGAGGTGGACCCACCGCGACCACTGGGTCCGTCTGCGTCCGAACGAGGTCACCGGCCGCCGGATCGTGCGCCTCGAGCTCGAGGCGTGATCGCGCCACATCGGACCGTGCGACCGAGGTCCAGGCCCCGGTGCTACCAGCGGCTGAAGCGCTCCCGGACCCGGTCAACGAGCCCACGGACCCGCTCGGTGACGACGTCCGGCGCATCAACGGGCACACCGTCAGCATCCAGCTCGCCCGCAGCCATCCGTTCCAGCAGGCGCCGCAGGTAGGTGCGGTAGGCGTGGTCCTGGACGTAGTAGTCGTGACGGGGACTGTCGACGTGCTCGATCCCACCGGACAGGTCGGGGCGGGTCTGCTTCAGGGCCCGGAAGGCCGACGCCTGGCGGGGATCGTGGTGCAGGTCGTGGATCACCTGACCGACGAGCTCGGCCTGGAGGCTGATGATCGGGAACGCCCCCGCATCGATCTCGAGGATGCCCAACGCGAACAGCGCATCGTCTCCCCTGGACACGACGTTGACGAACAGGTCCGGGTCGTTGCGCCGCCAGTCCAGGTGGTCACGGTCCAGGTACGGAAACGCCACCCGGTAGCCGGTCGCCCAGATGATGACGTCGTAGCCCTCCACGGTCCCGTCGACGAACCGGACCTCGTCCCCGTCCAGCTCCGCGACGTCTGGACGCACCTCCACATCCCCGTGCCCCAGCCGGTCGAGGAGCTGGGTGTTGAGGATCGGGTGGCTGGCCAGCACGTCGTGGTCGGGCTCCGGCAGACCGAGGCGGGTCTGGTCACCCACGACGACCTCGAGCAGCTTGTTGAAGACCTTCTGCTGGGCGGGGCCGGGCAGGTTCGGTCCGGTGTTCGCGAAGACGTCCGTGGGACGTCCGAAGATGTGCTTGGGCAGGACCCGGTAGCCGCGACGCATGCTGATGGCCGCCTCGTCGGCGACGGTGGCCGCGTCACCGGCGATGTCGCACCCGGTGTTGCCCGCCCCGACGACCAGCACCCGCTTGCCGCGCAACTGATCCAGCGAACGGTACTCCTGCGAGTGGAACACCTCCTCCGTCCACTCCCCGGGGTAGTCCGGGAGGTTCGGCGTCCAGAAGTTGCCGGAGCCCATGACGACGCCGGCGTAGATGCGCTCCTCGGTCCGGTCTTCGTCGCGGCGTCGGAGCGCCACCGACCAGCCGGCGGGGGCGGGTTCGATGTGCACGACCTCGGTCCGGAATCGGATGTGCCGTCGGAGGTCGAACACCTCGGCGAAGTCGTCTAGGTAGGCGAGCACCTGCTCGTGGTGCGGGTAGTCGGGGTACTTCTCGGGGAACGGAAAGCCCTCGAGCGCCGACAGCGTCTTGGACGAGATGAAGTGGGCGGTCTCGTACACCGGCGTACCGGGGTTGTCGATGTCCCAGATGCCACCGATCGCGTCGTGCCGCTCGACGACCTCGAACGGGATACCCCGCCGATCGAGCACGCGGGCGGCCGACAGTCCGGACGCCCCGGCCCCGATCACCAGGCAGGGGAGGGAGGGGTCGATGGCTGGACCTCCGTGGCGGACGCGGGGCAACGTAGCCGCGCACCCACCCGACCCGCCTGTCGGGGCTCCCGCCCGACGGTCAGGTCCTTGATCCGCGCCGTCGTCGCCACAGACCGCCGCCCACCATCAGACCGACCAGTCCGAGCGCGACGAGGACCCCACCGGCGCCCGTGTCGGGCAGGTCGTCGTCCGTGGTGGCACCGGCATCCGACGTCTCCTCGGCGGTCGTCTCCTCCGGAGCGGGAGACTCCTCCGGAGCGGGGGACTCGGTGGCCGGAGCGTCGTCGTCCTGGATCGTCACCGTCGCGGAGTCGTAGGTGAAGCTCTGGTTGACCTCGCAACCCTCACCTTCGCTGAGCTCGATGTCGAAGGTCTCGCTGTCCTCGTTCTGGTCATCGTCGAGGATGTCGACCTGGCGGGTCTGCTCGGTGCCCTCCTCGAAGTGCACCCGTTCGTCGAGTTCGGTGTAGTCGGCACCTCCGGTGGCGGTCGCCTCGACCGTGCGGACCCGTACGCTGGAAGGTTGGATGTCGGCGTCGCGCCGGATCGTCA
>CAZHZQ010000091.1:0-1419 GCA_964537235.1 uncultured Actinomycetota bacterium
CGGGGAGTCTAGCCAGGTCCCTCGGCGGCGGATCGGATCCCTGGGGGAGTGGGGGTCAGGTCAGCCGGCGGTAGCGACGCACGGCGAGCGGCACGAACACCGCCAGGAGCAGTACCGACCACGCGAACGTCGCGAGGAGATCGGCGGTCACGGGACCGCCGATCGACAGCGCTCGCGTCGCGTCGGCGGCCACGGTCACGGGGCTGACCCGCGCGAAGGCCTCCAGCCACCCGGGGAACGTGTCGATCGGGACGAACACCGAGCTGGCGAAGACCAACGGGAAGATCGCCACGAAGCTGGCCGATTGGGCGGCCTCCGCCCCCGGGACGACCAGGGCCAACCAGGCGAACATCCAGCTGAGCGTGAAACCGAACATCGAGACGACCCCGATCGCGCCGAGCACCGACAGCGGGTCGGTGCTGAACCGGAAGCCGATCAGGTACCCGACGACGATCATCAGCAGCACCACGAACAGGCTGCGCACGAGGTCGGCGATCGTGCGCCCGGCGAGGACGGCGACACGCGACATCGGCATCGAGCGGAACCGGTCGATCACCCCACGCTCCAGGTCCTCGGCCAACCCGACCGAGGTCTGGGTGGAACGGAACGAGGTGGACTGGATGAAGATGCCCGGGAGCAGGAAGTCGATGTAGGAGACGTCCGGCGGCAGCGCCGCCGACATCGCCCCGCCGAACACGTAGGCGAACAGCAGGACGAACATCACCGGCTGGATCGTGGAGAACACGAGCAGACGCCTCTGCCGGACGAAGTGCCGGAGGTTGCGCCCGGCGACGATCGCGCTGTCGTGGAGCATCCAGCGCACCGCTCCACCGTCGGGGATCGGCGCCCCGCGAGGTGTCTCGGCGACGGCCGTGTCGGTCTGGCTGCTCATCAGGGGCTGGCTCCCGCGGTGGCGTCGGTGGGGTGGCGGTCACCCGTGGCGGTGTCGGTGGCGTCGGTGGCGTGGTGGCCGGTCAGCTCGAGGAACACGTCGTCGAGGGTCGGCCGACGCAGCGCCAGGTCGAGCACCTCGATGTCGGCGTCCCCGAGCGCACGGGCGGCGTCCGCGACGAGCCCGACGCCGTCCCGGTGCACGGGCAGCGAGAGTCGGTTGGGCTCGGGATCGTCGTGGGGTTGCTCGCAGCCGACCGGTGCGAGGGCATCGATCGCCCGCTGGCGGTCGCCGGCATCCCGCAGCGTCACCGTCACGACCTGTCCGCCCACCTGGTCCTTCAGCTCGTCGCCCGTGCCCTCGGCGATGATCGTGCCGGAGTCGATCACGGCGATCCGGTCCGCCAGGGTGTCGGCTTCGTCGAGGTACTGGGTGGTGAGCAGCAGCGTGGAGCCCTCGCGCACCAGCTCCCGGATGACCTCCCACATCTGCCGTCGGCTGCGGGGGTCCAGGCCGGTCGTCGGCTC
>CAZHZQ010000091.1:1519-9440 GCA_964537235.1 uncultured Actinomycetota bacterium
CCTCCGCGACCTCGAGGTCGACGCCGTCGAGCGCGACGGTGTCACCGAAACGCTTGGCGACACCGTCGGCGAGGACCGCGGGGCGTGGCACGGCGACGTGCTCCTGATCGGGGGAGAGACAGCGCGACCCGGACGATGCTATGGGGCGTCGACGAGCCGCAACGCGTGCCGGTTGGCCTCTCGGCGGACCTCCTCGAGGTCCACCGTCACGGCACGGCCGTGGTCAACGACCAGCCGCCCGTCGCAGAACACCATCTCGACGTCCTGATCCTGGGCCGAGTAGACGACCGTGGACAGGGGGTCGTGTACCGGGGTCGTCCCGGCGCGGTCCGGCCGCAGCACGACGATGTCGGCCCGCTTGCCGGGGGACAGGCTCCCGATCTCGTCCTGGAGCCCCAGCGCCCGCGCCCCGTCCAGGGTCGCCATGCGCAGGGACTCGGCCGCCGGGAGCAGGGTGGCGTCGGACCGGCTGACCTTCTGGAGGAGGCTCGCGGTCCGCATCTCCTCGAGCATCGTGAGCTGGTTCGCGCTCGCGGCCCCGTCCGTCCCCAGCCCGACGGGGATCCCGGCGGCGCGGAGGCGGTCCACCGGGGCGATGCCGCTCGCGAGCTTCATGTTGCTCCGCGGGTTGTGGGACACGCCGGCCCCGCTCTCGGCCAACACCGAGATGTCGACGTCGTCGACCCAGACCGCGTGGGCGGCGAGGCATCCCGCAGCGAGGATGCCGGCGTCGGCGGCGACCTGGACCGGGCTCGCCCCGAAGCGTTCACGGGCACCCTCGACCTCGTCGCGGGTCTCGGACAGGTGCATGTGCAGTCCGATCCCGAGATCCCGTGCGGCGTCGGCGATGTCCCGGAGGAACGCCGGCGGGCAGGTGTAGACCCCGTGGGGACCGAGCTTGACAGTGATCCGGCCGTCCGCTCCGCCGTGCCAGCGCCGGGCGAAGTCGACCGCGGACGCCATGGTTTCGTCCATCGGCCCCAGCGCCTCCAGCAGCCCGGGGGACAGGACCGCACGGGCTCCGACCTCCTGGACGGCCTCGGCCGCTCCGTCCATGTGCAGGTACATGTCGGCGAAGGTGGTGACCCCGCCCGCCAGCATCTCGGTCGCCGCCAGCAGCGTCCCCGCGTGGATGTGGTCCACATCGAGGTGCGCCTCCACCGGCCAGATGCGGTCCGCGAGCCAGCGGTCCAGCGGCAGGTCGTCGGCGAATCCCCGCAGGAGCGTCATCGCCGCGTGCGTGTGGGCGTTGACGAAGCCGGGGATCAGCCAACGGCCCGGCAGGTCGACCGACTCGGCGTCTTGCGGGATGTCGCGGGGATCTGCGGGCACCCGCGCTCCACGCCCGGCTCCCCGAGCGTCGATCGACACGATCCGTCCGTCCTCGATCGTGATCTCCGGGTTGGAGATCACGCCCAGCTCGTCGTCCATCGTCACGGCCAGGTCGGCCCGGAGGATCTGCACGGTCACACCGAGCTCGGACGTCGCGAGCAACCGCAGGTGCGTTCGTCCGGCAGTTCGGCGACCGACCCGACGAGCAGCCGGTGTAGGCGGCCGGCGTTCGCGGCCTGGACCTCGAGGACCTCCTCGTGGGACAGCGGGACGTCGGTCAGCCCGGCCGCGACGTTCGTGATGCTCGCGATCGTGGCGTAGCACAGCCCGAGCTCCCGGGCGAGGACGACCTCGGGCACACCCGTCATGCCCACGACGTCGCCGCCGAGCATGCGGAACGCGCGGATCTCCGCGGCGGTCTCGAACCGGGGTCCCTGGGTGCAGACGTACGTGCCGCTCGTCGACGTCTCCAGGTCGTGGTCCCGGGCGACGCCGGCCAGGACGGTGCGCAGTTGCGGGCAGTACGGGGCGGTGACGTCGACGTGGACGACCTCGTCGTCGTGGAACGTCGCCGCGCGACCGTGTGTGCGGTCGAGGAACTGGTCGATCAGCACGAACGTCCCGGGCTCGACCTCGGGGTCGAGACCGCCGACGGCCGCGGTGGCGAGCACCCGGTCGGTGATCTCGCCGAGCGCCGCGACGTTCGCCCGGTAGTCGATGCGGTGCGGCGGTACGTGATGACCCTCCCCGTGCCGCGGGAGGAACCCGACCGTGCGATCACCGATCGTGCCCACGCGGACCGTGACGGTCCCGAAGCGCGTGGACACCTCGCGGGGCGTCGGATCGTCCAGGACGTCGGTGACCCCGGACCCTCCGACGATCGCCACGTCGACCTCGGCCACCGATCCGTCCTCCCGTCGTTCCGTGGGGAGCCTAGATGGCCCCGCCTTCCGGCCGGACGCGGTGGACCGACGGCGTCAAGCCAGCTCGAGGGTGACCCGCACGCCGTAGTGGTCGGAGACGGCGTCCTCGCCCGTGAACGTGATCCGGGCGGAGCGGGCGGTCACTGGCTGGTGATCGGTGCCGCGGACGAGCACGTGGTCGATCCTCCGGCCAGACAGCTCCGGGTGGGCCATGAACGGGTTGTCCACGTCGAAGGTGGCGGGATCGTCGTCGTTGACGTCCACGTAGGCGTCTCGCAGCGGCGTCCACCCGTCGTGCGGGGAGGTCAGCGTCGTCAGCGGCGGTGCCCCGGCCACGTCGTTGAGGTCGCCGGCCAGCACGACCGGTCCGGACCATCCGGCCAGCGCCGACCGGATCGACTCCGCCTGCGCGGTCCGCAGGTCGGTGGCGTCCAGCCGCCAGGCGAGGTGGGTGTTGCCGACGCGGACCTCACGACCGCCGACCGCGACGTCGACCAGCTGGAGCGCCCGATGGTGGGCATCGCGACCGTGGGGCAGGTAGACGGGTTCGCGCTGTTCGCCGTCCAGGTCGGTGACGACCGCCAGCCCCTCGCCCCGGCCGATCCGTGCGGACCGCACGTGGTGCACGTGCCGGAGGCCCAGGGCGCCCGCCAGCCGGTGCGCCTGCGTGTCGTGGCCACGGCCGGCGACCTCCTGGAGCGCGACCAGGTCCGGGCGGTCGTCGCGCAGCGCCCGGATCAACGCCTCCAGGCGTTCCTCCGCGGGACCGTTGGCTCCCCAGAGGTTGAGGGTCAGCACGTCCAGCGTGGTCATCGTCAGGCCCTCCGGAGCGGGACGAGCTCGCCGTCGCGCAGCGTGAAGGGCGGCGCGTAGGCCCCCAGGGGGGTGCGCTCCCACCAACGACCGGTCCGCTCGCGGGTGGACCGGTCCGTGAACACGTAGTCGTACAGCTGCGCGCGGACCACCGCCGGGGGATCATCCGGGTCGGGGCCCTCGGCGAGCAACGAGGTCACGGGGCGCGATCCCTCGAGCAGGCGTTCCAGGAACCTCAGGAACCACGCGTTGCGGTCCAGCGTGCCCAGGGCGGCGAACCACAGCTGCCAGTCCAGCCGCGGCTGATGGGGCGCGTTCCACCGGGGTGGCCGCTGGGGATCGGTCGGCTTGTAGCGAAACCGGTAGGGCGTCCAGTCCTCGCCGTCGTGGCTGCCCTCCACGACGATCTCGGGCCGTGAGGCGGTCATGACCGCGAACAGGCCGTACCGGTTCGCGAGCCGGAACGGAGCCAGCGCCGCCAGGACCGTCCTGATCCAGGGTCGCTGGACCACGGTGGCGGCCGTGCGCAGCGCGTTGACCGCCAGGAGCGCGGCCGCCGCGACGACGGCGATGGCGGCGGTGACCGGTGCGACCGCGCCCGTGGTCGCACCGGCGGCCACGTCCGGGACCACCGAGTGCCAGACGGCGTCGGGTACGAGCGGGATCAGCAGCACGAGCGCCAGCAGGTTGAAGAAGCCGTAGTTCCCGCTGACGACGATGCCCACCTGCAGGATCAGCAGGAGCGCCAGGGGCAACGCCCGCCACGGCCAGGGGAGCACGAGGAGGAACGGCACACCGATCTCGATCGCGAGGACCGTGACGGTCGTCGCACGGTGGATGCCCCGAGGCAGCTGGTGCAGGTGCCAGGCGCACCGCGTCGGCAGCGGCTGCGTCTCGTGGTGGTGCGTCAGGGCCGTGCCGTCGCGCCACGTCTCGTCACCGCTCAACAGCTTCGCCGCCCCGGACTGCACCATGAAGCGGAACAGGAAGAACCACAGCAGCCACAGCACCGGCTCCGGCGGTGGGAGGCGGAGCGCGACGACCGCCGCGATCACCAGGACCTCGAGCAGCAGGACGTCCCACTGGTAGGAGAGGAACGCGCGGCCGACCGTCGAGAACGACAGGTAGCACGACCACGCCACGACCAGCGCGGGCAGGGTGAGGACGTCGACCGTGACCAGCAGCGACGCCGCCGTCCCGACCAGCGTCACGGTCCACAACGCCCGGTCGGAGGCGCGGACACGGAACAGGCTCGGGGTCCGGTGTACCGGGATCCCCCGCGAACGGAGCTGCTCGACGACCTCGGCGATCGGCAGGATCCCCTGGCTCGAGTACAACCCCCGGAGCTGCACGGCGAGCGAGGCGAACGCGATCGTCGAGGTGATGCCCACCGCCCGCAGGAACAGCCACGCAGCCGTCGTGTAGGCGTCCGGTTCCACCAGCATGCGGCCACCGTACGCGCCGGTCCGATCGACGTTGCCGTCCGCTCGCACGTGCCCCACGGTGGTCACGGACGGGCACGAACGGACGGAGGCGGACGTGGACCGCGATCGCGAGGAGGTCGTGGCCGGCGCGCTGCTGGGGACGTTCGCGGGCGACGCCGTGGGCGCCGGGTGGGAGGGCAGTCCTCCGGTGGACGGTCGGGGGGCGGCGGACCGGGTGCGCCGGTCGCTCGATCGTGGCGAGCTGGTCTACACGGACGACACCCAGTTGACCCTCGCGGTGGCGGAGCACCTCTGCGAGGACCCGTCCGTGGACCCGCAGGCGCTCGCGAGGGTCTTCCTGGCCCACCACGAGCCGTGGCGGGGATACGGCGGTGGGATGCGGCGTCTGCTGGACGTCTGGCGCTCCGGTACGCCGATCGAGGAGGCCGCGACCGCGGTGTTCCCGGAGGGCTCGTTCGGCAACGGGGCCGCGATGCGGGTCGCCCCGGTCGGGGTGGTGTGGGCGCACGAACCGGACCGGCTGGACGAGGTCGCTCGACGTCAGGCGTCGACGACGCACGCGCACCGGCTGGGGCAGGCCGCCGCCGCGTTGCAGGCACGGGCGGTCGGTCTGGCGGCCGTGCGAGGCCGGTTCGACGTGGAGGACATGGCAGCGCTGGCGCCGGCCGTCGCCGAGCCGGAGCTGCAGGAGCCCTTCGAGACGGCGCTCCAGCTGGGGGAGCGATGGCCCGAGGACGACCGCCTCACCCTGGCGCAGGTCGCGCAGCAGGCGGGCAACGAGGTCGTGGGCCACCGATCGGTTCCCGCGGCGCTGTGGGCAGTTGCGGTCGCCGAGGATCTCGAACGGGCCGTCGAGCTGGCGGTCGGACTCGGGGGCGATGCCGACACCCTGGCCGCGATGGCGGGCGCGGTCTCGGGGGCCGCGGGCACGCGTCGCGCGGTCCCCATCGCGTGGGTGGAACGCTGCGAGGACGGTGCGCGCGGGAGGAGCTACGCATTGGAGCTCGCCGGTCGCCTCGCCGCGATCCCGGAGATGCGCTGATCAGGTGAGGTCGCGCAACTCCTCGCGCCACCCGTCGGTCTGCAGCAACTCGTGGAGGTCCAGCAGGTCGTCGCGAGTGAGCGGAGGACCGCCCGCGGCGACCTCGGGGTGTCCGGGGGGAGTGCCGGGATGGTGCTGGTTCTGACCGGTCACGACCTCGACCCCCCACGCGCGGAGCCGGCGGACCAGTCGCCCGTCGGCCGTCTGGACCGGGATTCGGCTGCACGCGGGGCACAGGAACGCGTACCGTCCGGCGTGCGCGTCGGCCGTCGGTTCCAGCGCGAGCTTCACCTCGCGTGGCTGCAGCCAGATCCTCACCGCGCAGTGTGGGCACGATGTGCGGATGGCGCTGCCGCGGTGTCGTCGGTCGGGCTGCTGGAGTTCCACAGAACCAGTGTCGACCGGGCAGCCCGGTTCGTGGAGGCGTTGGCCCCGGCCATCCGGTCAGGCATCTCCAAGGCATCTCCGTTCCACGGACGGGGGCGCGTCCTCGCCGCATGCGGGGGCGTCACCACGAGGCGGGTGCGAGCCCGACCTCCCGCAGCGGGTCGAGGTAGGTCTGGGATCCGAACCCGGGGGGCGCTCCCGGTGCGGCATCGCGCAGCAGAGCGATCACCTCCGTCCACGGGGCGTCGCCGTCCCCGTAGCGATCGACGGCGGCGCGCAGGTCCGGACGGGTGACGTCGAGCATCCCGACCAGGTGTTGGAGCGCGTCGACGTGGCGTTCCCGCGTCGTGGGCTCCTGCAGCGCCTCGAGCAGGCGGAGGCGGTAGGCCTCCGACAGCTCCTCGGCATCGGTGTCCCCGGCTCGGGCCACGAGCGCCCCGAGCTCGCGGTGCGCGGCGGGGGAGTGCGCCAGGACCTGCACCTCGTGTCGCGCGTGCAGCTCGACGATGGCATCGGGGCTCGGGCTCTCGCCCATCCGGCGTCGCCACCGGTACCGGGCGCACACCCGCTCCAGGAACCGGTCGCGGACGTCGGCAGCCTCCAGGCGGTCCTCCTCGACGACCGGCAGGTCGGGCATGCGGTCGACCAACGTGGTGGCGAAACGTCCGCGATCGCGTCCGGTGACGGCGCCGGTCACCGGATCGTGCACCGGGACACCGCCCAGCCCGCAGCTGGGGGAGCCGGACTTGAGGACGTAGCCGTCCAGGCCGGCCCCGGCGAGGTCCTCCGCCCGGCGCTCGGCGTACGCGCGCATCGCGGTGGTGTGTTCGGTCCCGGTCTGGACCCCGACGAGCCGGACGTCACCCGGACCGGCCAGCAGGTGGATCGGCTCACGCGGGACGCCCAGCCCGATGTCCAGCTCGGGGCACACCGGGACCCAGCGGACGGCCTCGCCGAGGACCCCGGTCAGGAACGGCTGGTGCTTGTGCCGGCCGTCGTACCGGACCTCCTCGCCCAGGAGGCACGAGCTCACACCGAGACGTACCGGCGGGGCGTCGTCACCGTGTCGCGACACGCAGGTCCTCCTCGACGGCGAGCGTCCCGAGCAGCTTGACGGCGGTCCACAGGCGTGACACGACGAGGACGGTAGGCGGTCGCTTGCTGGGGCGCGCACCATGTTGGACCTGCCGAGCATCCGTTCCCTGACACCGCCGTCAGGGTCCCCCGACGGTCACCCGGCACGAGCGAGGACCGGTCTCTTCGACCTCGATCCGGACGTCGACGAATCGGCGGACGGCCTCGGCGTTGCTGCGCAGGTGGTCGGTGGCCGGCACGGTGGTGAACGTGCCGCCTGCCCCCAGCGCCAACGGGAGCAGCAGCTGGTCGGCGAGGTGCGGGCCGACCGCGACGTCCGGGTCCAGGTACCGCCGCAGCTCGGCGATCGCCCCTCCGGCCACCTGTTCGGCCGGGACACCCTGGCGGCCGAACCCGGTCACCAGCTCG
Source organism: uncultured Actinomycetota bacterium (assembly GCA_964537235.1). Lineage (GTDB taxonomy): Bacteria > Actinomycetota > Nitriliruptoria > Nitriliruptorales > JAHWKO01 > CAZHZQ01. The sequence goes on from CAZHZQ010000091.1 coordinate 8,965, forward strand.
GTGACGTCCGGGTGTACGACCTCCAGCAGCAGGGCGTTGCCGGCTCCGTCCGCGTCGACCTCGCCCACCGTGCAAGCCTCCCGTGGCCAGCCGAGCCCCTCCCGCACCGCCGCGAGCTCCCGTTCCGCGATGTGCCGGGGCAGGGAGGCGAGCAGCACGTGAGCCCGTCGATCGAGGACGTCGCCCGGGTCGGTGAGCTCGAGCGGTCGGTCGAGGGACGACGGGGCGGTGACCCCGGTGACACGGCCTCCACCGACGGGTTCGAACCCGTGCCGGTCCAGCCGCAGCGTGAGGTCCGCGCCGAGGTCGCGCATCCGGGGCGCCCAGACCCGGTGCAGGAAGTCGAAGGGTGGGGCGTTGCGGTTGTGCGTGCCCCCGGTCACGGTCACGGTGGCGGGTTCGTCCGCGAGGACCAGCGGGACGAGGACCGTCTGGAGCGCCAGACAGGCGCTGCCGGCGGTGCCGATGTCCTCGTG
>CAZHZQ010000092.1:0-9403 GCA_964537235.1 uncultured Actinomycetota bacterium
CCAGCAGCTGTTCGATCTCGGACAGGGTGAACCCCGCCTGCTGGCACAGCACGACGATCCGCAGCCGGCGCAACACCTCCGGCTCGTAGCGACGCTGCCCGGAGATGCGGGTGGTCGGTTCGACCAGTCCGCGCTCGTCGTAGTAGCGCAGCGCGGACGTGGCCAGTTCGGCACGGTCGGCGACCTCCCCGATCGTGAGCAGCTCACCCATCAGTGGCCTCCCCGGTGCGGACGGGCTCGACCGCGTCCGGTCCGAGGTCGAACGCTTCCTTCGCGACGTCGACCAACTCCTGGGCCGACCGGTGGGCCGGTGCAGCGATCTCCAGGGTCACCGTCTGGTCCGTCTCGGTCACGGTGAGATCGAAGAACCCGCAGCAGCGTGACTCGTTGACGACGAACGTGTCGACCAGCCGCCGGGTGTCCTCATCGGCGGCGAACGTCACCCGCACGCTGTCCTGGGTCCGTTCGGTGCCCACCACGCGGTCTGCCAGCGCACGGTCAGCAGCGATCCTCCCGTCCGCCTCCTCCCTGGTCAACGTGCACGCGTAGACGTCATCGGTCTCGCCCATCTGGTGAACCTCCTGCTGGGTGCGTCACCCATCATGCAGGTTCAAGTGCACTTGAAGTCAAACGGCGGGACCCCACGTGGACCCTGCCGTGTGAGCTGGCGGTGCTCGGTCTGGGGGTGCAACCTGACGTCGACCTGCTGACATCTCGGAGGACACCCGTGCTCGTCACCCGCTCGCTCGCCCTGTTCGCCGTGGCCGCCGTCGCGGAGATCGGCGGGGCCTACCTCGTCTGGCAGGGCCTGCGTGAAGGACGAGGCTGGCCGTGGATCGTGCTCGGTGGGCTCGGCCTCACCCTCTACGGGATCGTCGCGACCTTCCAGCCCGAAGCCAACTTCGGACGCATCTTCGCCGCCTACGGCGGCATCTTCATCGTCGGGTCCATCCTGTGGGGGATGACCTTCGAAGGGTTCCGTCCCGACCGGTGGGACCTGATCGGCGGAGCGATCTCCCTGATCGGCATGGCCGTGATCATTTACGCCCCCCGGCCATGATCCGGCCACCTTCGAACGGCGAGGATCCCGTCAGAAGGTCGCCTCGGAACTCGAGGTGACGTGCGTCTGCGAGGTCGCCGCGGAACGGTGCGCCGGGTCCACACGATCGTGCACTCGAGCGCTGCGCCGGTGCGGGCGCGGCTGGTCGACCACTTCGATCGGTCCGTTGCCGTCGGTCGGCAGGAGGACGGTGAACACGGTGAGGCCATCGTGGCTGTCGACGGCCACTCGGCCGTGGTTCGCCGTGACGACGCGACGGACGATGTGCAAGCCGAGACCGACCCCGTCAGCGGCGCGCGTGCTCGACGAGTCGCCCTGCACGAACGGTTGGAAGATCCGCTCTTGGAGGTCCTCGGACACCGCACGACCGTGGTTGGTCACCTGGATCGCCGAGGTGCCCTGCATCGGAACGAACGCGCGCACCGTGATCGGCGTCCCAGGTGTCGCGAACTTGATCGCGTTCCCGAGCAGGTTGGCGAGCACGAGTTCCGTCGCGTCGGCGCCCATCGGCACCTGCAACCCCGGGGTGATGTCGATGACGACCACCCGATCCCCGAACCTGTCCGCGGTCACCGCGGCCGCAACCCCGCGCCGGATGACGGTCTCGGCGTCGCACGTCCCGCCGGAGTCATCGAGCGGTTTCTCGGCCTCGAGGAGGTTCTCGACCAGCTGCTGCAGCCGGTGGCCCTGCCGGAACACGCGCGAGGCGAAGTCGACCACCTGCTCGGACGGGAGGTCGGGGTTGCGCCGCATGGTCTGCGCGAAGCCCAGGATCGCCGTCAGCGGGGTGCGGAACTCGTGCGACACCGCGGCGACCAGTTCGCTCTTGACCCGATCGGTCTCCTGCAGGCGCTGCACCAGCGCGTGTTCACCCTCGTACAGCTGGCGGAAGTACTCCTCCGCGCGGTGGCGAGCCAGCTCGTTGAGCTTCCAGTTCGCCAGCCCCACCGCACTGGCCATCGAGATGAAGCCCGCGTGTACCCCGGCCCAGCGCCACGGGTGAGCCAGCGCCGAGGGGTGGTTGTACACCGAGGTCGGATCGATCGCCCCGGCGATCCCGTGATGCAGAGCCACGAACGCGATCGCGGCCAGGAACGGGTTCCACTGCTGGTAGAGGGTCACGAGCGCGACGATCACGAAGAAGTGGAAGTGCAGCTCGATGTACCCGCCCGACAGGTGCACCAGCACGGCCGACGAGAACACCAGCGACAACGTCGCCGACAACTCTCGGGACAACCGCTTGCCGGCGGGACGTCTGGCCAACAGCGCGAACGACGCCACCGGCAGCGTCTCCACCAGTGCATGCGCCGGTCCGAACCCCATGACCAGCGCGTACGTGAACACCACCGGCACGTGCAACAACGCGATCGCGCTGATCGCACCGTGCCTCTTGGACCAGTCCTCGTCGGGCAGCGGCGTGCCGCGAGGCATCAGTTCCCGGAGCCGGACCGCTACGCGCCGAACCCTCGTACGAGTCATGGACATCCCCACCCGGTCGTTTGGGGTATCGGGCACGTCGGATGGGAACTTGAACGGTTCCCGCCTGCGAGGGCGATGATCCGAGCCATCACTCGGTCCAGGAGACCTCCGCGACCCCGTAGGTCTCGTCGGGCGTCCGGTCGTCGGCGAGGTCGAGCTCCTCGTCGCCGTCGTCGTCCACGAACAGCACGAGCGTCGCGCAGTCGGCCTGGTCCGCGAACATCGTGACCTCCAGAGCCGGGGTCTCGTCGCGGGTGTGCAGGGCGACGGGCCACTCGTCGTCGACGTTCTCGTACCGCTCGCCGTTGACGTCGTGGAGGCGGGCGGATCCGGTGTCGGACTCGCCCATCGCGTCCGCGTGGCCGTCGGCATCCCCCTCGACGAAGGTCAGCGCTCCGCTCTCGGTCGCGTCGACCTCCTCGCAGGGGGTCCACCCGAAGCCGAGCAGGTCCGGCAGGTCCTCGCCTCCGAGCCGGCCCGGAACGGTGAACTCCCCGGTCGCACCGGCCTCGACCCTGCGTGGCTCCTGAGGAGCCACGATCAGGTCGCGGAGCGGGTCCTCCTGCGCGCCCTCTGCGTCGGTGGGCGAGGTGGTGGGCGCGACGGTCTCGGTCGTCGTCTCGCTGACCGTCTCGGTCACGGTCTCGGTGTCGGGTGCCGGACCGGTCGCGTCGGGTCCGGCCCCGAAGTCCTCTTCGGCCGTCGCGCAAGCCGCCACGGTCATCGCGACCGCAGCCGCGACCGCCGTCAGCTTCGCGGACCTGGTCGGCACGTCGCCTCCGATGTCATCGCTGCACCACCCACGGACTGCCACCACCCACGGACTTCCACCACCCACGGACTTCCACCACTCATGGACTTCCACCACTCATGGAAGGGAACCGGTCGAACTGCTGCACGGCGTGGGCCCGGCCAGCCGAACGGGATGACGGAGGCCCCCTGCTCGTGGGGGACGAGCGGCGGGGGCCTCCTGACCGGGCAGGGGTGAGGGGATAGATCCCCCCGTGGGTGGGGGCACACCCGCCCTGACCGGCTGCCCATGACGTTACCGACCGTGTCCATCTGTTCCGGAACATGCACCGACCGGAAGCACAATTGCGCGACCGGCAGGGACGCCTCCTACCGGAGAGACCACGTCCCACGCGCGATCATGACCTCCCGGAGCACCCGCGTCTCGTCGGTCACGAGCCCGTCGACCCCCAGGTCCAGGAGCCGGTGCATCTCGTCGCGGTCGTTGACCGTCCACACGTGGAGCGCCAATCCCCGGTCGTGGCAGTGGTCGATCATCCGCTGGTCGACGACCACGGTCCCCTGGTGTTCGGTGGGGACCTGGATGCAGTCGCACCCGACGGGGATCACGCGACCGACGGGACCGAGGTAGGAGGCCACGCGCAGACGTCGGACCTCGTGTGGGCCGGCCGACGTGCACACCGCGTCACCGAACTCCCGACGGACCTGCCGCACACGATCATCCGAGAACGACCCCACGCACACCCGATCGAGCGCCCCGTGATCACGCATCACCGCCACGAACGGCTCGACGGCCTGGTCGGACTTGAGGTCGACGTTGACGCGCACCTCGGGCCACGCGGTCAGGACGTCGTCGAGACGTGGGACAGGCTCTCGGCCACCGATCCGCGCTCGCGACACCGCTGACCACGTCAGTTCGGCGATCGCCCCGTTCCCGTCGGTGACCCGGTCGAGGCGTTCGTCGTGGAACGCCACCAGCACGCCGTCACTCGTCGCGTGGACGTCGGTCTCGAGGTACCGGTACCCGAGCGAGACGGCATCGGCGAAGGCCACCATCGAGTTCTCGAGCCCGTCCACGTTCCCGCCCCGATGCGCGAGAGCGATCGGACCTTCGACGTCCAGGTAGGGATGCACCTGCCGCGTCAGCCGAGCGTCAGGACGTAGCGCCAGACGGCCAGGTAGTGCGCGGTGCCCCCGGCCAGGACCAGCAGGTGGAAGATCTCGTGGTACCCGAACCACCGCGGCCACGGATCCGGAGATCGACGGGCGTAGATCACCGCGCCGACGGCGTAGAACGCTCCCCCGAGGACGATCAGCCCGGTGCCCTGCCACGGCAGCGCGGACATCATCCGGGTCATGGGGATGACCCCGAGCGATCCGAAGGAGACGTACCCCGCGGCGGTCAACCAGCGCGGACCCCGGAGAGATGAAGCGGCCACGACCGCGCCCACGATCGCGATCGTCCACGCCAGCACGAGGCTCCAGGTGCGCCAGCTCCCGTCCAGGGCATGCACACCGATGGGGGTGAACGACGCCGCCATGAAGATCACGATCATCGCGACGTCGAACCGACGCAGCACGTCCCGCACCGAAGCATCCCAGTCCGGAACGTGGTACAGCGAGCTCATGCCGAACAGTCCGACCAGACACACCGCGAACACCGCCACCGACGCACGCTGGGCGGCACCGGCACCGGCCGAACGCCACAGCAACCACCCCGCGGCGACGGCCATCGGCGTCGCGACGGCGTGCGACCAACCGCGGAGGCGTGGCCGTGCGACGGCGGAGCTCACGTGCACTCCTGCGGAGGTGGACGGACGTGGACCACCCCAACGATACCGAGCAACCACCGTCCTCAGCGTGATGCGTCTGCACGGCGGTCCGCTCCTTCCCACCGGTCCCTCCGTAGGGTGCGAGGTATGGACGACGTCCTCGAACGGCTCGAATCACGCCTCCCGGACCGGGTCGTACCCCTCTGGGAGCTGGCGAAGCGAACCGTGCAGGACTCGCTGCACGACCGGGTCCCCGGCCTCGCGGCGGAAGCGGCGTTCTTCGCGTTGCTGTCCCTGGTCCCGATGCTTCTGGCGGTGGTCGGAACCGCAGGGTTCGTCGCCAAACAGTTCGGCGAGGGCACCTTGGTCAGGCTCGAGAGCATCCTGTTGCTCGCTCCGGCTCAGCTGCTGACGGCGGACGCGTACGACAGCCTCGCCGACCTCGTCCACAGCACGCTGACCACGGGGCAGGGGCGCATCATCTCGTTCGGGTTCCTGTTCGCCCTGTGGGCAGGCTCCCGAGCGATCGCGACGTACCTGAACGCGCTCCGGATCGCCTACGACATCGACAACGGCCGGTCCGCGTGGCGCCGACGGCTGTTGGCGGTGGGGTTCATGCTGGTGGCGACCGTCGCTGGGGTGATCGTGCTGCCGTCGATGGTCCTGGGACCGGAGCTGGCGCAGCGCCTGCTGCCGTCCGGCTGGCTGACCGGCAGCGTCCTCGAAGTCCTCTACTACCCCGTCGTCGTCGTGATCTCGGTAGGGCTGCTGGCGTCCTTCTACCACGTGGGCGTGCCCTGGGACACGCCGTGGCGTCGCGACCTCCCCGGGGCGGTGCTGGCCGTCCTCCTGTGGCTGGCCGGGAGCGTCGGCGTGCGGATCTACGCGGAACTGTCCGTCGTGCGCAGCGAGGCGCTGTACGGCTTCATGGCGACGCCGCTCGTCCTGCTGGTGTGGATCTACATCACCTCCCTGGCGGTGCTGCTGGGCGCCGAGCTCAACGCGGAGATCGAGAAGCTCTGGCCGCACGAGCGCTTCGGGACGCGGACGGTCCCGCACGTGCGAGAGGCGATGCGGGAGCACCGTCAGGTCCCGACCGGCGGGCCCTCCTGATCGTCGGTGGGTCTGCCGCCCCGCGACTGTCCCAACCGCAGGTCCACCGGGAGGTGCGCGACCTGGTTCCAGGACACCAGACGCGTGCCGTGCTCGCCGTCGACGTCGATCTCGGTCACCCCGCAGTTGGCGACCCCACCGAGGACGCGCTCGTCGAGTCCGAGCAGCGCCTGCGTGCCGTGCCAAACGGGTCCGCCGTGGGTCACACAGACGACCGCACGTCCGTCGGCACGTCCGAGCAACTCGCGGATCGTGGCGCTCACCCTCGACACCAGCGCCGGCGTGTCCTCGCCACCGACCTCACCGATGACGTCCTCGCCGGCCTTCCACCTGCGCCACCGGTCGGGATCCTGCTCGGCGATGCGAGTGGCCAGCTGTCCGGTCCAGTCGCCGAAGTGTCGCTCGCGCAGTCCCTCACGGAACTCGACGTCCGCCTCCAGCGCCGCCACGAACGGCTCGACGGTCTCCCGGCAACGCTGCAGGTCGGATGCGGCGAGGATCGCGTCCCGGTAGGCATCGACCGCCAGCTCGGCCGTGCGCTCGGCCTGTCGGCGACCCCGGGTCGACAAGCCCGTGCCGGATTGTCCCTGTACGCGTCGCACGACGTTCCACTCGGACTCACCGTGGCGGATCAGGACGAGTCGCGTCACCGTGCCGGTCGGGCGGCGCTCACGGGTTCGTCGAGATCCTCGCCCGTCAACGGATCGATCTGCGGGACGTCGGACCACAGACGTTCGAGCGCGAAGTAGCGACGGCGCTCCTCGTCGAACAGGTGGCAGACCACGTCGCCGTAGTCCAGCAGGTACCAACCGGACTCCGGTGTGCCTTCACGTCGGATCGGGCGCCGGTCGTGCGTGCCACGCAGCGCGTCCTCGATCGATTCGGCGATCGCCTTGAGCTGCCGATCGTTGCGGGCCGAGACGAGGACGAACAGGTCCACGAGGACCAGGAGGTCGGCGACATCGAGCACGAGGAGGTCGGATCCCTGCTTCTCATCTGCGGCACGACTCGCGGTCACGGCTGCGGTGACGGACTCCTCGCGGGCTGGCACGGTCTCCTCAACGTCGGTGGTCGGCGTGCGGCTACAGGCAACCACAGCTCGCGTGAGCGTGCACGTCGAGACGGTGCCCGTGCGCTCAACGTGCCCGTCGCAGGAAGTCCGCACCGACCACGATCGTGATGTCCACCACCGACTGCGGGGTGCGGCTGATCTCGATCTGTCCGACCCCCAGCAGGTCACGGACCTCGCGCGCGAGCTCCAACTGGACCGGTGAATCGTCGTAGACGATGATCTTGGTCGTCTGGTGGTCGAAGTTGTTGGCGTTGTCGGTCAGCCGCACCTCGAACCCCGCGGGGACGAGCCGCTCGGCGACCTGCTGCCCGATGCCGGGCTCGCCGTTGCCGTTGAGGATCTGCAGGCGACGTCCGCCCTCACCCGTGACCTGCGGTATCGAGTCCGCGAACCGCTGCGCGATGATCTCGTTGGCGCGCTCACGCACGATGCGCAACGATCCGTCCTCGCCCGACCCGACCGGCGTCACCGGCAGGATCAGGGACTCCAACGTGTCCTGACCTGCAGCCTCGACCGCGGCACCGATGACCCCGCGCAGCTCACTTCGGTCCACGGGCGTGTCGAACATCGGCGCCCCACCCGCGAACAGCCGGTCCAGCGCCTCCGGCTCCGCCTGCAGCTTCGTGAAGAGCATCCCGAGGACCCGGCTGGCGCGCGCGAGACGATCGAGGTCCCCGTCCCGGGCGTCCCCGAAGGTGAGGTACTCCGCGAGTCGGGGGCCGTCCAGGTGTTGGGCGCCCGGCTCGAATCGGACGCGGGTGGTGCCGTCGTCCTCGTTCTCCACCAGGCGTGTGGGGACGTCGACCGTCAGGCCCTCGACGCGTTCGAAGACGGCCGCCCAACCCGACTCGGTGATCGTCACGACCCCGTCGAAGTGCACCCCCAGCAGGTTGTCGAGCGTCGACAGCAGCAGCGGCGCCCCGCCGAACGAGTAGGCCCGACCGAGCTGGTCCAGCCCGTGTCCCGGGATGTCGGCGACGGTGGTGGTCGGGACGTACATGACCGTGCCGTCCACCGGGTCCCGGTCGGCCTCCAGCACGAAGATCAGCGACGCGGCCGGTGGCGTGCGCTGCTCGTCGAAGGTGACGAACACGAGCGTCGAGGTCGGGGGGGCGGCGGCCACGGGCTCCTGGTCGTCCGCACCCCCGGGGAGCACGTCGAACGGCAGCAGCGTCGCGCCCCAGATCCCGAGCACCGCCAGTCCGGCCAGCAGCACGACGATCCCGGCCGTCCGCAGCAGCCGGCGTCGGCGGCGGGCACGCCGCATCCGCTGGCGCCGACCGGACGAGCGCCGCCGTCGACGCGGCACCCGATCACCCTCCGAGGCCACCTCCTCGACGTCCTCGTCGGGTCCGTGGTCTTCCTCGAGGTGCGAGCCGTAGACCTGCTGTCCCGTCTGGTGCAGATCGGTCGGCATCAGCCCCCCTCCTCGTACAGCCGCTGGTCCCGAACGTAGGCCGCGACGACATCCGGCAGTTGGAACCGGACCGCCGCCCCCTCCCGGAACCTGCGGCGCAGGTCGGTCGACGAGATCCCGATCCGGGGCACCTCCAGGATCTCGACCCGGTCGAGCATCGGCGTGTCCCGGTCGAGGCTGTAGCCGGGGCGGGTCACGACGACGAACGTGGCGTGCTCGAGCGCCCGTTCGATCTGCTTCCACTCGTCGAGCCGCTGGGCGGCGTCCGCGCCGAGCAGGAAGAACAGCTCGACGTCGGGGTCGGCGTCGTGCAGCTCCTGCAGGGTCTCCGCGGTGTACGTCGGGCCCTCGCGGTCGACCTCCCTCCGGTTGACGACGAACGCGTCGGCCTCGGCGGTCGCCAGCTCGACCATCCGCAGGCGGTGATCCGCCGCCGACCACTCGTCCTTCATCCACGGGGCGCCGGCCACCACGAACTGGACCTCGTCGAACCGGAGCTGGACGCGAGCGACCTCGGCCACGATCAGGTGGCCGAGGTGCGGGGGGTCGAACGTGCCGCCGAGCAGACCGATACGGCGGCCGTCAGCAACGGCGCTCATCCCGAGGAAGCGTAGCCAGCAGCGCCCCTGGCGCCTCGGAGGTCACGTCCGCCCACGAACCTGTCGTCCGCGACAGGTTCGTGCCGCCCGGCGCGGATCCGCCGGCGTCCACCGTTCGGCGATGTCCGTCCCAGCGGGTTC
>CAZHZQ010000093.1:0-1901 GCA_964537235.1 uncultured Actinomycetota bacterium
CGATCCCTACAGAGGCGATCCATGAGCGGCATCCACGACGAACAGCGCCAGGAGGCCGACATCGTCATCTGCGAGACCGCCGCAGCGGCCGACTTCGTGGTGGCGACGCTCGCGGCGAACGGGGTGGCGGCTCACGCCTCCTACGTCCGCGGGCCGTTCCCCTCGGTCGACTGGGTCGAGGGCTACCGGGTCACCGTCGCCCCCGACGCCGAGGAGGAGGCTCGCCGCGTGCTCGGTGCCCTGTCGGGGCGGGACGACGTGGCGCCCCTCGATGGGCCTGCATCCTCTTCCTGAGGGAGACACCCGGCACGGGCTGCCCCGGCTCGTGGACGCACGTTCGTCCACGGTCACCGGGAAGAGACGGCAGCGGGAGCGGGTTGTCTACGGTGACGGACGCCGACACAAACGCCGACACCAACGCCGGCACAGACACCGGCACAGAACCGGCATGGAGGGACGACCGTGGCTGAGGGACGTGAGTACGACGTGATCGTGCTCGGTGCAGGATCCGCCGGCGAGAACGCTGCCGGGTACGCGATCGACAACGGCCTGTCGGTCGCCCTGGTCGAGTCCGAACTGGTCGGCGGCGAGTGCAGCTACTGGGCGTGCATGCCGTCCAAGGCGCTGCTGCGGCCCGGCGAGGCGCTGGCTGCGGTCCGACGGGTCCCCGGCGCCGCCCCGGCCGTCACTGGAGACATCGACGTCGAGGCGACCCTGCGCAGCCGCGACGGGTTCGCTTCACACTGGGACGACAAGTACCAGGTGCAGTGGGTCGAGTCGATCGGCGCCGACCTGATCCGCGGCCACGGACGTCTGACGGGCGAGCGCACCGTCGAGGTCGCCAGCGACGACAGCGACCCGGTCACGTTGACCGCCCGGGAGGCCGTGGTGGTCGCGACCGGCTCCCGTGCCGCGATCCCCCCGGTCGACGGGCTGCGCGACATGGCCACCTGGGACAACCGCGACATCACCTCCGCCAAGGAGGTGCCGGACCGTCTGCTCATCCTCGGCGGTGGTGTCGTGGGGGTGGAGATGGCCCAGGCCTGGACGCGGCTCGGGGCACGTGAGGTCACGGTCATCGAGCTGTTCGACCAGCTGCTGGCACGTGAGGAGCCGTTCGTCGGCGAGCGCATCCGCGAGGCCCTGGAGGCCGACGGTGTGCAGGTGCTGACGGACGCGAAGACCACCCGGGCCTCGCGCGAGGGCCCCGACGGCCCGGTCACCCTCATCCTCGAGGACGGCACCGAGCTGGTCGGCGACGAGATCCTCGTGGCGACCGGTCGCCGCGCCAACACCGACGAGATCGGGCTCGACGCGGTCGGCCTGGACGCCGGAGGCAACCTCGCCACCGACGACCGCCTGCGCGTCACCGGTGTGGACGGCGGATGGCTGTACGCGGTCGGTGACGTCAACGGTCGCGCACTGTTGACCCACCAGGGCAAGTACCAGGCGCGGCTGGTCGGAGACCTGATCGCCGGCAAGGACCGCCGCGACATCGCCGACGAACGGGCCATCCCTCGCGTGGTGTTCACCGACCCGCAGGTCGCCGCCGTCGGGTTGACCACCGATCAGGCCCGCGATGCCAACGTCAACACCCGCACCGTCCAGGTCGATCTGACCAGCGCCGCGGGGGGGTCCCTGCTCGGTCAGAACATCGACGGCACCGCCCAGCTGGTGATCCACGACGACCGCGACGTGATCGTGGGCGCGACGTTCGTCGGCCCGCAGGTCGGCGAGATGCTCCACGCCGCCACGGTCGCCATCGTCGGCGAGGTCCCGGTCGACCAGCTCTGGCACGCCGTGCCCGCCTTCCCCACCGTCAGCGAGGTCTGGCTGCGGCTGCTCGAAGCCGACCGCGGCATCTGATGACCGTCGGTCACGCCGAGCAACGACACACCGAG
>CAZHZQ010000093.1:2001-9395 GCA_964537235.1 uncultured Actinomycetota bacterium
AAGCCGACCGCGGCATCTGATGACCGTCGGTCACGCCGAGCAACGACACACCGAGCACCAACCACCGAGTACCGACACGAGGAGACCACATGCCACGCGTACCGGTCCACGATCTGGAGAGCGCCCCGAGCGCCAGCCAGGACCTGCTCAAGGGTCTGAAGGAGAAGCACGGCAAGATCCTGAACATCCACGGCGAGATGGCCCACGCCCCGGCCGCGATCAGCCTGTATGTGTCCGCCGAGGACGCGATCAGCGGGCAGACCTCCCTCGATCTGGCGACCCGCAAGGCGATCCACCTCGCGGTCTCCGCGGTCAACGGCTGCGGCTACTGCCAGTCGGCCTACACGGTCGGCTGCAAGCGCGCCGGGTTCGACGAGGACCAGACCGTCGCGATCCGCGAGGGACACGCGGGCGAGTTCGACGGGAAGCTGTCGGCGCTGCTGGACGTCTGTCGTGAGATCGCCGCCAACACCGGCTACGTCGACGACGGGACCTGGCAGGCCGCGATCGACGCCGGCTGGTCGGACACGGAGATCCTCGAGGCGTTCGCCGACGCGATCCGCGCGATCGTGACCAACTACTTCAACCACCTGACCGGCACCGAGATCGACATGCCCCTCGCACCCGGCCTCGACCAGGAGTGACGCGCCGGCCGACCGCGACACGCCGGACGAGCCCGTCCTCAGGTCGGATCGCTCGGATCCGACGCGTCCGTGGCCGAGGGGTCAGTGGGGATGGTCTGTGTGAGCTCGACGCCCTGTTCGAGACGGGCTTCGAGCACGCGCAGGACCTCGCCGAACACCTGATCCGGCTGTGAGGGTTTGGTGATGTAGGAGTCCGCGCCGGCCTGCCAGGCCTCCCACGTGTCGTCGTCCGACGTCAGCGCCGAGTGGAACACGATCCCGATGCCGTCGGGGACGTCGTTGCGGTCGCGGATCTGACGGGCGAGGTCACGACCGTCGAGTCCGGGCATCATGATGTCGAGTATCACGACGTGCGGTTGCCAGTCAGCGACCGTTCCCAACGTGCCCGCCGGCTCGGTCAGGGTGCGGACCTCGAAGCCTTCGGAGGTCAAGAGCGTGTCGAGCATCTCCACGACCGCGATGTCGTCGTCGACCACCAGGATCCGGATCTTGGCGGTGTCCTCGTTCACGTCCCGCTCCCGTCCTCTCGAGCGTTTCGCCTCATGCTGGATCCGTTCCACGCGGGCGGAGACACGGAGCTGGAGAGGGGATTCGAACCCCTGGCCTATCGCTTACGAGGCGATTGCTCTACCGGCTGAGCTACTCCAGCAGGGGGCAGCGAGGCTACCCGACCCGCCTCAGGCCGTGGCACGGTAGACGGCCACTCCCAGCCGCAGGAGCAGCCGTTCCAGCTGCAGATCGGGCTGCCCGTTGCGGTCCAGCGCGTCTCGGCAGTGCGCGACCGCCTCGAGGCCGGCCAGCGCGACCTCCACCGGCAGGTCGGCCGCGTCGCGGCGCAGCCGATCGTGCTCGTCGACGTTGACGACCGCGTCCTCCCCCGCCCCGGCCGACACCGCGATCACGTCGCGCAGGTACGAGCCGAGGTCGTCGAGGAACAGCTCCAGGGAGCGTCGGCGCTCCTGACGTTCGAGGCGATCGAAGCGCTTCTCGTACCGCCCCTTGACCCCCGGTGGCCACTCGCCCCCGAACGCCTCCTCCAGCCGGTCCATCTCCACGGCGTTGCGCTGTGCGCGGACGTCCGTCCGGGCCTTGGCCCAGTCCGACACGGCGCCGGCCTCGCCGACGACGATCCCTGGCCCCTCGCGCAGCAGGCGCGTGATCAGCCCCAGGGCCCGCTGCCGCGCCCCGGCCGCGGACAGCCGACGCTGCTGGTCGGCAAGCTCCTCGTCCGTCGGCTTCTTCGCCCCGCGTGCCTCCCGGGACTCACGGCGCGTCTCGACGAGGGCCCGCACGTCGGTGTCCGACAGATCGCGCAGCCGTTCCGGGTCCCCCATGGCCGCTCGCACCAGCGGCTCGTCGTCGCCCACGCCGTACCCCTCCGCCTTCAACATCATGGCGTCGTGCGGGAGGGGGGAGAACACCACCCGCCGGCACCGCGACACGACCGTGTCGAGGAGCGTCTCCTCGTCCTGTGCGTCCAGGACCCACACGACCGACGCCGGAGGTTCCTCGAGGATCTTGAGGAAGGCGTTCTGCGCCGCCTCGTTCATGCGGTCCGCCGCGACCACGCGCAGCACGCGGCGCCGTCCCTCCACGAGGGTCCGTGTGGCGGTCGGGATCCACTGCTCGCGGACCTGGTCCACCACGTGCCACGCACCCTCGGGTTGGAGGTCGAGGGCGGCGGGGTGCTCGCCACGGGCGACGCGGTCGCAGGTCGAGCAGCGGCCGCACGCGGGGTCGCCCGGTGCGACCTCCGGGCAGTTCAGATCGGCCGCCAGCGCACGGGCCGCCTCGAGCTGACCCACCCGGGGCGGCCCGAGGAACAGCCAGGCGTGGGCGACCTCGTCGTTCGAGATCGCGTTGCGCAGCAGGGTGGTCGCCGCGTCCTGCCCCGTCACCGCATCCCAGAGGCTGGTCACGTGATCACCTCCGTCTCCGCGCGTTCCTCGCGGGCGTCCGCCCCGAGCATGCCGAGGACGTGTGACGTGATCTCGTCGTGCAGGTCCTCGACCGGACGCCTGGCGTCCAGGACGAGGTACCGGCCCGGATCGGTCTCCGCCAGCCTCCGGAACGCGTCGTTGACGACGCGATGGAAGCCCACTCCCTCGGCCTCCACACGGTCGGGCTCGCCCCGTGACCGGCGCAGCCCCTCGTCCGCATCGATGTCCAGCAGGATCACGAGGTCCGGGGCCAGCCCCCCGGTCCCCCAACGGTTGAGCTCGTCGATGTGCTCCTCCCCCAGCCCGCGGGCGACCCCCTGGTACACGATCGAGGACGACACGAACCGGTCGGACAGGACCACCGTGCCGTCCTCGAGGGCGGGACGGATGACCACGGCGGCGTGCTGCGCACGGGCGGCGGCGTAGAGCAGCGCCTCGGCCCGGTCGTCGATCTCCGACCCCGGGTCCAGGACCAGCTCCCGGACCCGCTCGCCCAGCTCGGTCCCGCCGGGTTCACGCGTCAGCATCACCTCGTGGCCGGCACGTTCCACCTCGGCCCGCAGCAGGCGCATCTGGGTCGACTTGCCGGCGCCCTCGCCACCCTCGAACACGACGAACAGGCCCCGACGGACGGGCTCGGCGTCCGACGCCCCCAGGTCGAGCTCGCCCGTCGTTGCGGAGGGTCGCTCGTGCTGCCACCACGTCCAGGCCGCCCCGGCGAGCGCCACCGCCCCCGCCAGCATCATGGTGATGCGCACCCCCCCGATCGTGTAGCCGTTCGAGGGCTCGGTCCCGATGACCCCGACCAGGGCCGGGGCGACGACCAGCGCGGCGAAGATCGCCAGGCGCACGCCGGTGTTGAACGCCGCGAACGCCCGACCCCTCACCTGGTCGCCGGCGTCCACCTGCAGCTGGGTGTACCCGGTGACGAAGGCCAGTCCCGCGCCGACCCCGACGAAGAAGGCCCCGACGGACGCCGCCCACACGTTCGGCGTCAGCGCAGTGATGACGAGGAAGAGCCCGCCGAGCCCGATCCCGGGGGCGAACACCCGCATCCGTCCGAAGCGCTCCGCGGCGCGCACGGCCGAGACGAGTCCGGCCAGCATGCCGACACCGACGGCGGCCACGAGGAGACCGAAGGCGCTGTCGCCGGCACCGATCACGCTGACGAACAGCTTGGCGATCGGAACCAGCGCCCCGCCGGCGAACGCGGCCGCCATCACCCCCGCGATCAATGCCCGGATCCGCGGGTGGCTCGCGATGAACCGCAGGCCCTCCTTGAGCTGCTCCCAGGCGCTGGGCATCTCCCGTCCGGCGTGGCGGGCCCGGGCCCCGTTGCGCGGTATGTGCATCCGTGAGAACAGGTAGGCGGAACCGAAGAACGTCAGCGCGTTGATCCAGATCGCCAGGGAGGCCGGCCGGGCCTGCAGGAACTCCCAGTCGGAGAAGAGGCCGGCCAACGCGACGAACAATGCCAGCGCCACGCCGCCCAGCGGCAGGGTCCCGTACGTCACCGACAGGTTCAGCTGGTTGGCCTGCACCAACCGCCGTCGCGGGACGATGTTCGGCAGAGTGGCCTCCTTGGCGGGGGCGAACAGCATCGACACCACCTCCACCAGGAAGGAGGCGACGAACAGCTGCAGGAAGTCCTGGCTGAACGGGATGATCGCCATGATCGACCCGCGGGCGACGTCGGTCGCGACCAGCGTGCGTTTGCGGTCCCAGCGGTCGGCGTACACGCCGGCGACCGGCCCGAGGAGCATGATCGGCAGGATCCGCGCGATCATGACCCCGGAGAACGCGAACGCGGTCGCACGCGAGGCCTGCCCCTGGCCGACGATCGACTCGGTCAGCGCCAGGATCGCGAACAGACCGATCCAGTCCCCGAGGCTGGAGGTCAGCGTCGCGAGGAAGAACCGGCGGTAGTTGGTGTCGGCGAGCAGCGAGACGTACACGGACCGCCCCTCACCACGGAACGATCCGAACAGGTCGTCGCTGCCGCCCAGGACGTCTTCGCGTGCCACACCATCCTGACGGTCGGCGGTGGTCACCAGATGCTAGCCCTCGGGCGGGCGGGTTCCGTCGACGGAGCCGCGTGCGCCCCACACGGCGATCAACCGGCGGCCGCCTCGACCTCGTCGGCCGCGTCGGTCGGGTCGTCGGCGTCGGTCGGGTCGTCGGCGTCGGTCGGGTCGTCGGCGTCGGCCTCGACCTCGGCGACCTCGTCCCACCGCGGCCCCTCGTAGTTCGGCAGCTCCGGATCGAGCCCCTCGACGTCCTTCACGGCGGGGATCGTGACGACGCGGGGCTGGTCGAAGTCGTCGAGCTCGATCTTGTGCGGGTCCTCGGGGTCCGCGCAGGTGGCAATCGGCCGCTTGCGGTTCTTCGGGGGCGGCTTCAGCGGGGCGCCGCACTCGGGGCACGGCTGGCGCAGCGGCAGCGCCCAGATCGCGAAGTCGCAGTCCGGGTACCGGTCGCAGCCCACGAACGGCTTGCCGTAGCGGGACTTGCGCTGGTCGAGGCTGCCCTCCCCGCACTTGGGGCACGAGAACGGGGTGCGCTGCGCGACGTTCACGATGCCCTTGCACTCCGGGTAGTCCTGGCAGCCGTAGAACTCGCCGAACCTCCCGGTGCGCGGCAGCATGGGCTTGCCGCAGTCCGGGCAGGTCACGCGCTCGTCGGGTTCCGGTTCGGGCTCGGGGTCGGTGACGCGGCCTTCGTCGTCGAGCGGGAGCGTGCCCTCGCACTCCGGCCAGCGGCTGCACGAGGCGAACCACTGGCGCGTCTTCCCGGAGAAGACCTTCTCCATCGGCGCCTCGCACTCCGGGCACTCCGCGGGAGGGATCAACGGGAGGCGCGGACGCTCGGGCTTGCGCTCCTCGATCCACTCGTCGACCTCGGTGAGGAACGCGCGGACGGTGCCGCACCACTCCTCGTCGCCGACGGCGATCTCGTCGAGCTCCTCCTCCATGCGAGCGGTGAAGCCGACGTCGACGACCTCGCCGAAGTGCGCCTTCAGGAAGGCCGTGACGACCTCGCCGAGGGCGGTCGGGTGGAAGCGCTTCGAGATGAGCTCGACGTACTCGCGGTTCAGGATCGTCGAGATGATCGAGGCGTAGGTCGACGGACGGCCGATGCCCTCGGCCTCCAGCGTCTTGACCAGCGAGGCCTCGCTGTAGCGGGGCGGCGGCTGGGTGAAGTGCTGGTTGGCGATCAGCTCCGTGAGGTCCAGCGTCTGGCCCTCCTCGAGGTCGGGGAGCTCCTCGACCTCCGGCCCGTCGTCGTCCTCGTCGTCCTCGTCCTTGCCCTCGAGGTAGACGGCGATGAACCCGTCGAACTTCATGACCTGCCCGGTGACCCGGAACAGGAACTCTTCGCCTCCCCGGCCGTCCTCCCCATGTCCCCGGCCGTCCTCCCCATGTCCCCGGCCGTCCTCCCGGCCGACGAGGTCGGCGGACAGCTGGTCGAACACGGCCGGGGCCATCTGCGTGGCGACCGCCCGCTTCCAGATCAGCTCGTACAGGCGGTGCTGGTCCTTGTCGAGCTTGCCCCGCAACGCCTCCGGGGTGCGACCGGCGGAGGTCGGCCGGATCGCCTCGTGCGCCCCCTGTGCACCCTTGGCCTTGCCCTTGTACCGGCGCGGCTTCTCGAGCGCGTAGTCCGCACCGAAACGGTCGGCCACCAGGGCGTTCAGCTCCTTCAGGGCCTGGTCGGCGATGTTGAGCGAATCGGTCCGCATGTAGGTGATCAGGCCGGTCTGGCCCTCACCCTTCACGTTGATGCCCTCGTACAGCTGCTGGGCGAGCGTCATGGTCTTGCGGGCGGAGAACCCGAGCTTGCGTGCGGCCTCCTGCTGCAGCGTCGAGGTCGTGAACGGCGCCGCGGGGTTCCGCTTGCGTTCGGACCGGCGGACCTCGCGGACCTGGTAGGTGCCGATGTCGAGCGCCCGCTGGCGCAGCTCCTCCGCCGCGTCGGCGTCGGCGATCAGCAGCTCGTCGTCGGTGTCCTTGCGGTCGGACTCCTCGGCCTTCTCGAGCCGCTGCGGCGTGGAGATCCGGCGCTCGCCGACCGTGAAGAGGCTGCCCTCGGCGATGCGGCCGGCGTCCGCCTCCTCGTCCGGCTCGAACGTCCCGTCGAAGCTCCAGTACTCCTCCTCGTCGAAGGCCCGGATCTCGTTCTCGCGGTCGACGATGATGCGCAGCGCCACCGACTGGACGCGCCCCGCCGAGATCCCCGACGCGACGGTCCGCCACAGCACCGGCGACAACCGGTAGCCGACGATGCGGTCGACCGCGCGGCGCGCCTGCTGGGCGTCGACCAGCGCGTGGTTGACGGTGCGCGGCTGCCGGAAGGCGGCCTGGATCGCGGTCTCGGTGATCTCGTCGAAGGTCACCCGGTTGTCGTCGTTCGGGTCGAGTCCGAGCAGCTCGGCGACGTGCCACGCGATCGCCTCGCCCTCGCGGTCGAGGTCCAGCGCGAGCCAGACGTGCTCGGCGTCCTTGGCCTCACGCTTCAGGGCGGACACGTGCTTCTGGGAGTTCTTCGGGACCTCGTAGGTCAGCTCGCAGCCGTCCTCGTCGGTGTGGATGGCGAAGTCGGACTTCGGCAGGTCACGGATGTGGCCGTACGACGCCACCACGTGGTAGCCCTCACCCAGGTAGCGCTCGATCGTCTTCGCCTTGGTCGGCGACTCGACGACCACGAGCTGTCGTTCAGCCACGGTTCGTCCTCATCGTGTTCTCGATCGTGTTCTTCGCGGTCTTCGGGGTCTGGCTCTTCGCGGTCTTCGGGGTCTGGCTCTTCGCGGTCT